>NZ_JBBCPK010000055.1:0-31552 GCF_037150775.1 Leclercia sp. M50 | reverse complement strand
GCACCGCCGCTTCCACGATAAAGAGTCCGACTTCCTTGCCTTTGTAAACCTGTGGAATTACATCGGCGAGCAGCAGAAAGCGCTGTCCTCAAACCAGTTCCGGGACTTTATGCGCTTCGGCAAGGGTCGTGGTCTTGCTGGTTTTCACGCACTGCGCTTTATGGCCTTTACGGGATGTACATTTTTCTGTCACAACGCGGGAAGCGGTTTGAGTTGTACGGGGCGCGCTGCGGGAGGAATTTTTGCTTTTCTTACTGGAGGTGGCTGGCTGTGTTTTAGCGAGGCTGCTTTTTTTGCTGCTGCTCTTTTTACTGGCGGTGCTTTTTTTGCTGGTGCTCTCTTTTTTCGTGGTTTTGCCGCTGCTGCTTTTTTTCTTCGGTTCGGTGGCTTTTGCCAGATGCGTTTTGTGGGCGGCAGAAGGCCGCGCCTGCTCTGAGGCGTTTGCCACCGGCGTGAAGGTGAGAGATGAAAACAGCAAAGCACAGAGCGTGATCGAGAATTTAGTTATTCGCGCCACTGGGCATTCCCCTGGTAATAGCTGGATATAAATTATCCTGCGTCTGATTTACAAAACTTGTCGATTCTAATCTATAAAAAGCCCCTGCGTTAATAAACTTTTTGCATCTAAAACTGCGTTTCGTTAGCAAGTGCAAAAAAACAGAATTTCAACGGGTTGATCTGTACATTCGCTGAGCAAAGACGCAGGGGGGAACGGGATAAGGTAGTTTTACAATGCAACTTTACGTCACGCGCGGTAAAATCCTGTACGTGACGAAAATGTTATTTTCCGTAGTCGGCCTGAAACGCTACAATGTCAGACTATTGCCGTAACAGAAGTAAAAGGAAGCAAGACATGAGCACTACTATTGAAAAAATTCAGCAGCAGATTGCTGAAAACCCGATCCTGCTGTACATGAAAGGTTCTCCGAAACTGCCTAGCTGTGGTTTCTCCGCTCAGGCGGTGCAGGCGCTCTCTGCCTGTGGCGAACGTTTTGCTTACGTTGATATTCTGCAGAACCCGGATATCCGCGCTGAGCTGCCAAAATACGCTAACTGGCCGACCTTCCCGCAGCTGTGGGTAGACGGTGAACTGGTTGGCGGTTGCGACATCCTGATTGAGATGTATCAGCGCGGCGAACTGCAGCAGCTGATCAAAGAGACGGCTGCGAAGTACAAATCTGAAGAGCCAGGCGCCGAGTAATCTCGCGCACGGTAAATAAAAAAGCGACCTTCCGGTCGCTTTTTTTATGCGTTGTTGCCAACATCTGGCAGCGGCCAGCCGCCGAGACGCTTCCAGCGGTTAACGATTTCGCAAAACAGTTCCGCCGTGCGTTCGGTATCGTACAGGGCGGAGTGCGCCTGTGTGCCGTCAAAATCGATACCGGCGGTAATACAGGCTTTCGACAGCACGGTTTGCCCCAGCGCCAGCCCGCTTAAGGCCGCGGTATCGAAGGTCACAAACGGATGAAACGGATTACGTTTCAGCGACGCGCGCTCGGCGGCAGCCATCATAAAGCTGTGATCGAAGGTGGCATTGTGCGCCACCATGATTGCGCGATTACAGTTCTGCTCTTTCATGCCCTTGCGCACCATTTTAAAGATGGCATGCAGCGCGTCATATTCACTCACTGCCCCACGCAGCGGGTTATGCGGATCAATGCCATTAAATGCCAGCGCCTCAGGCTGCAGGTTCGCCCCTTCAAAAGGTTCAACGTGAAAATGCAGCGTGGAATCCGGCAGCAAATTGCCCTGTTCATCCATCTTCAACGTGATGGCGGCAATTTCCAACAGCGCATCGGTTTTGGCGTTAAATCCAGCGGTTTCGACATCAATCACGACAGGATAAAAACCACGAAAACGGTCGCACAGACCGGTAAGTTGAGCGTTATCGGACATCTGGATCTCTTACAAGGGGAAAAAAGCAGTGCGTATTATGGCAAATTTTGAGGCGAGATGCAGTAAAACAACGGGCGCATGGCGCGCCCGTCAGGATCAGTTGCCCAGACCGCGACCGGCGTCTTTGGCTTCGATCAGTTCGATTTTATAACCGTCCGGATCTTCAACGAAGGCGATCACGGTGGTGCCGCCCTTAACCGGACCCGCTTCACGGGTCACGTTGCCGCCGTTGCTGCGGATCCGCTCGCAGGCTTCTGCCGCGTTATCCACTTCCAGGGCGATATGACCGTAGGCTGTACCCAGCTCGTAGCTATCCACACCCCAGTTATAGGTGAGTTCGATAACCGCTTCGTCGCTCTCCGGGCCATAACCGACAAAGGCCAGGGAGTATTTGTATTCCGGGTTTTCGCTGGTGCGCAGCAGGGTCATGCCCAGCACGTTAGTGTAAAACTCGATGGAACGTTGCAGATCGCCAACGCGCAGCATGGTGTGAAGTAGGCGCATATTATCCTCTTAGCTTTTATCATCTTGAACAGAAACGATGTTTTAGTATAGCGGCGAAGTGTCGCCGCTATCAATGCGGGGGCTTATAAAGAGGGATAATCGGTGTAACCTTCCGCGCCGCCGCCGTAGAAGCTCTCCGGACGCTGCGGGTTCAGCTCGGCTTTGCGCTGCAGGCGAGCCACCAGGTCCGGGTTGGCGATATAGGCGCGGCCAAAGGCCACGGCATCGATCAGCCCTTTGTTAATCAGATCTTCGGCTTTCTCCGGTGTATAAGCCCCGGCGCCGATGATCACGCCCGGGAAGCGGTCGCGCACTTTCTGACGGAAGGCATCGGTGTATGGCTCGCCGCCAGCCCAGTCTGGCTCGGACATGTGCAGATAAGCGATGCCGCGTTTTGCCAGCTCTTCGATCAAGTACAGCGCGTCGGCTTCTTCATTCGGGCCATTATCCACGTTCTGGAAAGAACCGATTGGCGAGACGCGAATACCAATGCGATCCGCGCTCCACTCTGCAGAAACCGCATCAATCACCTCAAGCACCAGACGGGCGCGATTCTCAACGCTGCCGCCATACTGGTCAGTACGCTGGTTAGAGGAAGGCGACAGGAACTGGTGCAGCAGATAGCCGTGGGCCCCGTGCAGTTCAACCAGATCGAAACCAGCTTCGCGGGCATTGGCGACGGCCTGGCGGAAATCGTTCACGATCCCCGGGATCTCGTCCAGCTCCAGCGCACGTGGCGTGGTGGTGTCAACGCGAATGGCGTTGCCATTCTCATCGCGCAGGGAGGTGCGGGTGCCCGCATTGATCGCAGAGGCAGATACCGGCGCCTGACCGCCAGGCTGGATGCTGCTGTGGGAGATACGGCCAGTGTGCCACAGCTGAACCGCGATGCGGCCATCTTCAGCATGCACGCCGTCGGTGATTTTCTTCCACGCCGCGATCTGCTCCGGGCTGTGCAGGCCAGGGGCGCCGGCATAACCTTTTGCCTGAGCAGAAATTTGCGTGGCTTCGGAGATGATCAGTCCCGCGCTGACGCGCTGGCGATAGTATTCGCCCATCAGCGGCGTTGGGATATCGCCCGGCTCAATGCTGCGCAGGCGGGTGAGGGGCGCCATAAAGACACGGTTTGGTGCTTCGATTGCGCCCACCTTAAGCGGGGTAAACAATTTTTCAGCTGACATAAAGGCTCCTGAGTAGACCGGTCGTCTAGTAATTTGCGAAATAAAAACGCCTGTTAACTGCCAGGCGTAGCAATGATGGTTTTGACATGATCCAGCGCGCTCTCAAGCGGCAGCGCGCTGCGGGACATTTTGGCCTGCAGATTGGCCCCCAGCCACAGGGAGTAGAGCACCTGCGCCTGGGTGAGCGGTTCCCCGACGAAGGCCAGGGATTTCTCCTCCCGCCCCTTCGCCAGCGCCTGCGCCAGCAGGGTGATGACACCCGTGGCCCCTTTATCCATTGCCGTGCGCATATCTTCCGAGAGATCGCACACTTCAGCAGAGAGTTTTACCGTCAGACAGCCGCTGATAATGCCCTGGGCGCAGAACTGGGCCAGCGTCTCCTGATAATAAGCCAGAACACGATCGCGATTATTGCCCTGACCGCTGGCGAAATGGCTGGCCAGACGCTGATGGTAATCCGCGTAATGCCGCTCCAGCAGCGCCACGCCAAACGCCTCTTTTGAGCGGAAGTAGTGATAAAACGACCCCTTCGGCACATCGGCGGTTTTCAGCAGCTCGCTCAGACCCATCCCGGAGAACCCGCGGTGCATGCAAAGACGCTCGCCGGTCGCAAGGAGATGTTCGCGTGTATCGTGTTCAGTGTGCTTATTCATGTCGACAATGTAATAGACCAATCGGTCTATTGCAAGCCTTACGTTCGACGACAGGCGGTAAGCAGATCCATCTGCGGCTGATAGACGGAGGTGCGAATGTTCATCATCCCCAGCACCGTGGAGAAAAGATTATCCTGCGACACCGCCTCTTTCGCGGCCTGATTACGCAGGCACTGCGCATCCACGCCAAAATTCTTTTTATAGTCCTGCGAGAGCCAGAACATGAACGGAATGTGCGTCTGCTGCGAAGGTGCCAGCATGTACGGCGTACCGTGCAGGTAGAGACCGTTTTCCCCCAGCGATTCGCCATGATCGGAGAGATAAACCAGCGCCGTGTTCATCGTCGCCTGACGCGCCTTCAGGGCGTCGATGGTTTTACTCACCACGCTGTCGGTATAGAGGATGGTATTGTCATAAGTGTTCATCAGCGCCTGGTGATCGCAATCCTGGATCTGGTTGGTGTCACAGGTCGGCGTAAATTTGCGGTACTGCTCCGGATAGCGCTGATAGTAGGCCGGGCCGTGACTGCCCATCAGGTGGATCACCAGCACCGTATCCTGTTTAAGCCCATCAAGGGTCTCATTCAGACGATAGAGGTTAACGTCATCAATACAGGATTTATCCTTACAGAACTGATCCAGCTTCCACTGGGTCATGTCGGTATGCGGGATGCGATTACAGGCCCCTTTGCAGCCGCCATCGTTATCACGCCACAGCAGGTTTACCCCGGCGTGGGCCAGCACATCCAGCAACCCTTCCTGATGATGGGCCAGATCGGCATCATATTTTTTGCGCGGCATTCCTGAGAACATGCACGGCACGGAGACGGCAGTTTCAGTGCCGCAGGAGGAGGCCTGCGGGAAGTTAATCATCTCCTGCTTTTCCAGCTCAGGGTTAGTGTCACGCCCGTAACCGTTGAGGGAGTAGTTTTCAGCCCGGGACGCCTCGCCAATCACCAGCACCAGCACGGTTTTTTTCTGCTGCGCCAGCAGCACCGGGCCTTTACGCGCGTCTTCCCCGAGGTGGATGAGAGTCTGGTCGCCGGCAAACCAGCGCGCCTTGCTGTACTTAACGATGGCGCTGACGTAGTTCGCTGGCGTCACCATTTTGACGATGCCTTTGTTGTTGCGAAACAGCGAGGCGTAGTCCTTATAAAAGAGTGCGGCCACCAGAAGGATCACCACCAGGCTCGCGAGGATGGCCGCCACGCGCATCAACAGCGTCTGCCACCACTTACCCGGACGAATACGAATCAGCGCCAGCACGGCGGCTGGCACCAGCCCGGCGATCGCCAGCCACAGCACCAGCTGCGGAGTGATAAGCGCCGTGGCCTCCTGAGAGTTGGTCTCGAAGACGTTAACCATCATATTCTGGTCAATCACCGCGCCGTAGGTAAACATGAACCAGGTCGCCGCCGCGCATCCCAGAGTGAGCAACACCAGCAGCGGTTTGCGGATGAGTGGAATATTCAGAATGCTGAAGACGATGACCCAGCCGCAGAAAAGTACCAGCGGCACGGTCAGGGCAAAGACAAAATCATGCAGCCGGGCGGGGGCGATCACCTGCCAGCTGCGGTGAATAAAGAGGGCGTTTAACAGGGTAAACAGGAGCGCGCAGCCCAGCGTAAATTTTGTATCGTTACACTGTAACTTTTTTAACATCTGCATCATCGTCAACCAGCAAGAATAGTGATGAGGCGAGTATAGGGAGCGAAGATTAGTGAAACCTTAATGCCACAATTCTGTGGTTGACCTCTTGCGTAACCCCGGCTTAAGGTCTTCACTTTACTGAATCTTGGGTTTCGGGAGGTGCGTGTGGCTGAACAACTGGAGTTCTTTCCTGTCCAGAGCCCGTGCCGCGGTATTTGCCAGTCGGATGAGCGAGGGTTTTGTCGCGGCTGTATGCGCAGCCGGGAAGAGCGTTTTAACTGGCAGTCGATGAGCGATGCCCAGAAACAGGAGATCCTGCGCCTGTGCCGCCAGCGTCTTTTGCGTAAATTGCGCGCAAACAAGCCCCCTGAAGCTGAAGAACCTCAGCAGCCCTCACTTTTTTAGCGTCACAAACGCGTATACTCTCCCCAGACTTTTTTTAAAGGAAATTGCTATGGTTCAGCGTATTACCCTTGCCCCGCAGGGCCCGGAGTTTTCTCGTTTTGTGATGGGCTACTGGCGTCTGATGGACTGGAACATGTCCGCCCAGGAGCTGGCCAGTTTTATTGAAGAGCATCTGGATCTGGGGATCACCACTGTCGATCACGCCGATATTTATGGCGGCTACGAGTGTGAAGCGGCCTTTGGTGAGGCGATGAAGCTCTCTCCCGCGCTGCGTGAGCGTATGGAGATCGTCACCAAATGCGGTATCGCCACCACGGCGAAAGCGGAGCATGCCCTCGGCCACTACATTACCGACCGCGACCATATTATTCGTAGTGCAGAACAGTCCCTCACGAATCTGGCGACCGATCGCCTTGACCTGCTGCTGATCCACCGTCCCGATCCGCTGATGGACGCCGATGAGGTTGCCGAAGCCTTCCTCGCCCTGCACCAGAGCGGCAAGGTGCGCCATTTTGGCGTCTCTAACTTTACGCCAGCCCAGTTTGCCCTGCTGCAGTCGCGTCTGCCGTTCACCCTGGCGACTAACCAGGTTGAAATTTCGCCGGTTTATCAGCCGCTGCTGCTGGACGGTACCCTCGATCAGCTCCAGCAGCTGCGTATTCGCCCGATGGCCTGGTCCTGCCTCGGCGGTGGTCGCCTGTTTAATGATGATGCCTTCCAGCCGCTGCGCGATGAGCTGGCGAAGGTGGCCCAGGAGCTGAATGCCGAAACTATCGAGCAGGTGGTCTATGCGTGGATTTTACGTCTGCCATCCCAGCCGCTGCCGATCATCGGTTCCGGCAAAATTGAACGTGTACGTTCGGCGCTGGCAGCAGAGCAGCTGAAGATGACCCGCCAGCAGTGGTTCCGCATCCGCAAAGCCGCGCTGGGTTACGACGTGCCGTAATTCTCTATTTGTCTGACTTTCCGGTTAAAACGTTGCCCCTGGTATAAACTTAAGGGGCAAAAAATAACCAAGGAGGTCATATGAAGCGATTTACTCTGGCAGCGTTAACGCTGGTGGTTTGTGCAGGTGCGCAGGCTGCCAGCGAAGAAGTAAAGATGAACCTCGTCACCTCTCAGGGGATCGGCCAGTCCATCGGGACAGTCACCATCACTGAAACCGATAAAGGCCTGGAGTTTTCCCCGGATCTCAAAGCCCTCCCTCCGGGCGAACACGGTTATCACGTCCATGCCAAAGGCTCCTGCGAACCGGCCATGAAAGATGGCAAACCGTCTGCCGCTGAGGCCGCGGGTGGACACCTCGATCCCCATAACACCGGCAAACATGAAGGGCCGGAGGGGATGGGCCACTTAGGCGATCTGCCAGCGCTGGTGGTCAACAATGACGGTAAAGCGACCGACCCGGTCGTTGCCCCGCGCCTCAAAAAGCTGGATGAGGTGAAAGGCAAAGCGCTGATGATCCATGTCGGTGGGGATAATATGTCGGATCACCCTAAACCTCTTGGCGGTGGCGGGGAGCGCTACGCCTGCGGGGTGATTTGATCGCTGAGGGTGCCCGGTGCGGGTGCCTGTTCCAGCTGGGATAGCGAGCAGTGCAGTCGCCAGATCAGGGCCGCAAGCTCTTGTCCGGCGGGCTGCGGATGATGCGCCAGGGCATTGCAGATGCGCTGAAGCTCATCCAGCGTGGCGGCCAGGGGACGCTGCTGTACGCCGCGTTCGCTCATAATGTCACGCAGCAGTGAGACGGCGACGTCGCGCACCCGGGCCAGCGGATCCGAGCGCATCTCCCAGTCCCGTAACTGCCAGACCACATGGCTGCAGTTCAGCAGCACCACTCCCCAACGCAGCAGCCAGCGTCGCGCCAGCGCATCCTGACTGTTATTGAGCTGGTTAACATGGTGATAGACCAGCGATTCATAGCCATTCTCGCTGAGCCGCGGCCTGCGGCTCAGCTGATCGACAAATCCGCGCCGCAATTCGCGAATGTGACGACGGCTCTTACGCGCATCGGAGCCCGGACGCAGCACCGCAAAGGCCAGCCACGTCAGCCCCACGCCAAGAATTTTTGCCAGGTTGTCATTGAGAAAATCGGCAAAGTCATACACCGGCGGGTTGGTCACCGAAATAAATGAACCCATAAAGACAATAAGCTGCCCCCACAGACCGGCGAGGGCGGGCATCTGCTGCTTCATAAGTTGCATGGTGGTCAGCAGCGGGAAGAGAAACAGCAGGAACAGCCAGAGGTCCGAGATCTGCACCATCAGGCCAAACTTGACCACAAAGCTGAAGAGCGAGAGCAGGATCAGGGTGCGCAGCAGCAGCGTGAGCGAATTAAAGGGCGAGGCCGCCACCGAATAGAGCACGCTGCTGATCGCGGCCAGGGTCAGGGCCGCCCCCCCTGCATCCCACTGGGCGGCAATGGTCCAGGCGCCTACCAGGCTAAGGGCGCAAAAGGTGCGAAAGCCGCTCCAGAGCGCTTCCAGATTATCAGTATGCCGGGCCAGCGCCGGGCTGCGGGGAACGATAAATTCTGTTATCGGCGTCGCGGTTTCAACGGCTTTTATCCAGCGGCTGCTCTGTAGATACAGACGGCAGAAATAGCGTAGTCGCAGCCAGAAGGCACGATGGCGGTAATCCGCGTCGGTGCCTGGCCTCAGTGGAGCAAGGATCCGCGCCACGGTATAAAAATCGGCGTCAGGACGGGCAAGGGCGGCGAGGAGTTGATCGATAACCTCCCGGGTGTGGGCGGGCGGATTAGGCCAGTTCAGCAGCATGCGGCGCAGACTGGAGATGGCGCTGGTCATCCGAAGCTGCTGGTGGAGGAGATAATTAAGCAGGGCATTCTGGCGGCGAAAACGGTAGTGGCTCCAGAAAGCCTGGATGCGCAGCAGGTTCATGGTCAGGATCTGGGCGATAACCTTCTCGTGGGCCAGGCGAATGGCATCGTTACTGTCGGGCTGCCACAGCAGGCTGGCGTGCTCCAGCAGCCGGGTGTGCATGGTTTTCAGCGCGGTGATGAGGGCTTTGCCGTCGGAGGTGCTGGGCAGGATCATCATCATCACCCCGCCGCTAAGGATGCCAATAATAACTTCGCACACGCGGGCCTGGGCGATATCCCACAACTGGGTGGTGTCAAGAATATCAATGACCGGGAACGCGATGATCGCCGCGGTGTATCCAGCCAGCTGGAAGGCATAGGCGACGTTATTGGTGAAATGGGCGCAGGCCCAGGTGCAAAGCGCCAGCCAGGCCGCCATGCTGAACAGAAATAGCCACGGGTCGTTGAGCGTATGACCGGCAATAATCAGCGCAGCGGTGGCACCGAGCAGGCTGCCCGCCACGCGGCCAAGGCTTTTACTGATCACACCGCCAACGGTCGGGAAGCTGACCACCGCCGCCGAGGTCATCGCCCAGTAGGGTTCGTCGAGGTTAAGACAGTAGGCGACAGTGAGAGCCAGGCACATCGCTATCCCGTTGCGCAGGGCGTAGCGCCACTGCGCCGGGGTCGCCTTTATCCACGGCAGGTTGCGCCATGAAAAAGCGGGGAGGTTCACCGGGCGGATCCCACAGAGACGGTACAGGTGGTGCCGGAGACCAGCGTCAGGTCAGGCGGTAGCTTGTCGAAACTGATGCGCACCGGGATGCGCTGCGCCAGCCTCACCCAGGGAATATTGGGTTTCACGTCGGGCACCAGCCCTGAATCGGTCTCCACGCTCTGATCGTAGATAGCCCGACCAATACTCGATACGTGACCCTGTAACGTTTGCGCACTGCTGTAGAGTACGATCTGCACCGGCGCACCCTCACGGATATGCCGGAGCTTGGTCTCTTCAAAATAGCCCACCACGTAAAAGGAGTGGCTGTCGACCAGGGCGAACACCGGCTGGCCCGTGGAGGCGTAATCACCCACCCGGGTTGAAAGATTGGTGACCCAGCCGTCCACCGGTGCTTTAACCACCGTCTGGGTCAATTGCCACTGCGCCTGTTTTAGCGTCGCTTCAGCCACTGCTACGTTGGCCTGCATCGCCTTGACGTTAATATTGGCGGTATCCAGATCTTCGGCGGAGATATATTTTTGCGACAGGTGGCGGCGCCGGTTCGCTTCATTATTGGCTTTTGAGAGATCGGACTGAGCTTTTGCCAACTGCGCCTCGGCGTTAAGCACTGCAATATGGAACGGGGTCTGATCAATTCTGAAGAGCACCTCTCCCGCATGGACAAACTGGTTATCTTTAATGTGCAGGGTGGTAATCGTGCCGGAAACCTGGAGCGTCACGCTGACCTGCTCGGCGCGTACCTTTCCGTCCCGGGTCCAGGGGGACTGCATATAATAATTCCATAGCCACCATCCGGCGATGAGCGCCACGGCCAGAACCAGTAATGATGAAAAATATTTAATTGTTTTCATAAGCATAGTCACCACACAATGAGCAGAACCAGGCCCAGGCAGACTGCAAGGACGAATAACGAAAGATCCATCAGCATGGGGTGCCAGATTTCACCGGAATAGATCCAGTCGCGCAGCAAGCGGTGGGTGACCAGCCAGAGAATAAAACCCAGCATCACCGCTTTGAACAGAGGGGGAAAGTAAACCGAGGCACCTACTATCAGATCCTGAAGCGGTAACCCCGAGGCGTTAAGCGTGAACGTCACGTGCCGGTTCCTTTGCAAATGGGTCGTGGCCAAAAAGCGCGGCCGCATAACGCGCTGGGGCGTCACAACAAAGTGTAAATCAGACTCTCATCAAGGATGTATGCAGTATTGCATTTGTTTTGGCAATATAAATGCTGCACACTATTCTAAAATCAGTATAATAACTTAGCAAGCTAATTATAAGGAGATGAAATTGGAATCGCCACTAGGTTCTGATCTGGCAAGGTTAGTACGCATCTGGCGTGCTCTGATTGACCATCGCCTGAAACCTCTGGAATTGACACAGACGCATTGGGTCACGCTGCATAACATCCATCAGCTGCCACCCGACCAGTCACAGATCCAACTGGCAAAAGCGATTGGCATCGAGCAGCCATCACTGGTACGAACGCTCGATCAACTGGAAGAGAAGGGGCTGATTTCACGCCAGACCTGCGCCAGCGATCGTCGTGCCAAGCGGATTAAACTCACTGAGAAAGCCACCCCCATCATCACAGAGATGGAGGCGGTGATCAGCAAAACGCGCGGTGAGATCCTCTCAGGGATCACGCCCGCCGAACTGGAACTGCTGATCTCGCTGGTAGCCCGGCTTGAGCACAATATCAATGAGCTACAGTCCCGCGACTAACCTTTAAAAAAGCCTTGCGAACGCAAGGCTTTTTCTTTACTGGAACACGACCACCCGGTTACGTCCGCTCTTTTTTGCCTCGTACATCGCCTTATCTGCACGCCCGACGCACTCTTCCGCGCTGATTTTCGCTATGGCGGTAAACACGCCCATACTGATGGTGATGGGCTCGGGAAGTTGTCCCTCCGAGCTGGCTTTATCGAAGCTGCTCAGTTTTAAGCGTATCCGCTCCGCAACCTGGCGCGCCGCTTCAGGGGGGGTATGGGTCAACAGCAGGACAAACTCTTCTCCCCCGATGCGCGCAGCAACGTCATTTGGCCGGACGGAATCCATCAGCAGCTGGGCGACAAACTGCAACACCTTATCCCCCTGCAGGTGCCCGTAGCAGTCGTTGATGCGCTTAAAACGATCGAGATCGCTGACGATGACCGAGACCGGCTCCGTCGGTTTCACCGTATGAAGGGCGTGGTTCAGGGCATCATAAAAATAGCTGCGGTTGTAGAGGCGTGTCAGCGGATCGCGAATGGAGTTCTGGTAAGACTGTTGATATTTCAGGTGCGATTTTCGATACAGATTAAATACGTCGTAAAGCAGAACGAACATAATCAGCAGCGTGGCGACGGCTTCAAATAACCGTGCGCGATACCACGAGATATCTTCTGCCTGTCCACCTAAAAACAACATGGCAAGCGTGGCAATATAACAGAGGCATAAGAAATTTCCGCCAATCCAGAACAGATTACGTACCCGCGTGGTACGCAGCAGCGTCGCTAATGCAATAACCCAGAGCGTGATGAGCGTGATGTTAATGGGCCGTTTCCACAGCAACAGATATTGTCGGGTTTCGTTGTCGACCAAATCTAATGATAATAAAGCCACGTTGCTGGAGTAGAGCCAGGCCAGTATCAATATCAGGGCCGTAAAAATAAACATGCCTGAAATAATCGAAAGATGGAAAATTCGCGACAGTGGCCGGCTGCGGATAGCGTACAGCACAGCCGCAACGATAAAGAGCATGGCCATCAGCAGATGACGGAACGCAAAGTAGATCATGGCGTCGTTATAGTTAACGACGTTGAACTGATAAAGATCCAGCCAGGCCGGGAAGCTGGATAGCGTGCCCACCATCAACAGTGCGGAACCGATAAAGGCGAATGCAAAGGACATCAGATATAAACGCATTCTGTCGCACCAGTATTTCATTACCATAAAACAGGCGATGAACAGGTGAAATACCAGTAAAAAAATGGTGAGCATAGGAAAGAGAAACGGGGAAAATAACGCCGTCTTTCCGACCAGGCCAAAAAAAAGAGAGTGTAAAATTCCGATGACAATAAAGCAGCCTACAAAGAACTGCGCATACTTGTTCTTAATATAATGATTTATCGCAAGCATAAATATTTCAAATAAAGAAAAAAGGATTTGCGAATCATCTCATAAGCGCAGGGGGAATACTTTGCGCAGGAACAAGCGGTACGAGAATTAAATATAAATAATGTGAATGTATTAAATTAATATATTTATATTAGTAATGCTTAATGGTGCGGGGCGTGATCGGATGACCACGCCCATAACGTTATTAACGTGGGGAGACGGTGACCTGGCTGCCGTTGCTGGCCAGTACCACACGTTGACCAGCAGCAAACCGCGTATTGCCCTGTTTCTGGACCACCATAATGGTGCTGCCGTCATCCTTGCGGATCTCTAACTCAACGCCCTGGGATTTGTTCATCGCACCCTGGACGCCCTGACCCGCAACGCCACCGGCTACGGCACCCGCCGCGGTTGCCAGTGAACGGCCTGTGCCGCCACCCACGGTGTTACCGAGGAAGCCACCCAGTACCGCACCGCCAAGTGCGCCGATCACGTTGTTCTCATCACCACCCTGAATCTGTACCGGGCGCGCGTTCACGATGGTGCCGTAAGTGACATTCTGAACCTGTTTCGCCTCAGAGGCACTGTAAACGTCCCCGGACAGGGAGTTGTCATTAACACAGCCAGCCAGAGTGAATCCAACCAGCGAAACGGCCAGTACACGTAAAATCATTTGAATCTCCTGTTCACCAAAAACGCTCGTTGAGCATCCGTTATGGCTAAATTATATGGCATCGGGTGCCATAAATCCTATCTTTGCTCAAACACAATCAGAATGGTACTCGATTCTCACTCAACCATAGCTATACAAGCGACGATGTCACCCTGCAGGCGATACGGATTATTCCTGGAATGACGCCCAGCGCCAGCTATTGTTAAAAAGTATGAGTCCATCGTAGCATTGATAATCGGTTTATGGTGGAGTGAGTCATCAGCCCAAACGGATTAAGGAAAACGGATGAAATCGGGTCGCTACATTGGCGTAATGTCAGGAACCAGTCTGGATGGTGTGGATGTCGTCCTGGCGGCAATAGACGAGAATATGGTTGCCCAGCAGGCAAGCCTTAGCTGGCCTATTCCCCAGGAGACGAAACAGGCGATCCTGAATATCTGTCAGGGCCAACAGCTGACGCTGTCGCAGCTGGGACAGCTTGATACGCAGCTCGGACGCCTGTTCGGTGATGCGGTGCTGGCGCTGATGAACCAGGAGAATCTTCGTCCGCAGGATGTGGTGGCGATCGGCTGTCACGGGCAAACGGTCTGGCATGAGCCGGGCGGCGACGCGCCGCATACGTTGCAGATAGGCGATAACAACCAGATCGTCGCCAAAACTGGCGTGACGGTGGTGGGGGATTTCCGCCGCCGCGACATGGCCCTCGGCGGGCAGGGCGCACCGCTGGTCCCCGCGTTCCACCACGCCCTGCTGGCGCATCCGACGGAGCGCCGCATGGTGCTCAACATCGGCGGCATCGCCAATCTTTCTTTATTGATCCCAGGCCAGCCGGTACGCGGCTTCGACACCGGGCCGGGAAATATGCTGATGGACGCCTGGATCTGGCGTCAGGCGGGTAAAGCCTACGATAAAGACGCCCAGTGGGCATGCAGCGGTAAAGTTATTATCCCGCTGCTGCAAAGCATGCTCAGCGATCCCTATTTTGCCGCACCGGCGCCGAAAAGCACTGGCCGCGAATACTTCAACTACGGCTGGCTTGAGCGTCAGCTGGCGAACTTCCCGGGCCTGGCGCCTGAGGATGTACAGGCCACGCTGGCGGAGCTTACTGCCGTTTCGGTCTCGGAACAGGTGCTGCTGAGCGGGGGCTGCGAGCGTCTGCTGGTGTGCGGCGGCGGCAGCCGTAACCCACTGGTGATGACCCGTCTCGCCGGTCTGCTGCCGGGCACGGAGGTAACCACCACCGACAAGGCAGGGATCAGCGGCGATGACATGGAGGCGCTGGCCTTTGCCTGGCTGGCGTGGCGCACGGTGGCTGGTCTGCCGGGGAACTTACCCTCGGTAACCGGAGCCCGTGAAGCGAGCGTGTTAGGTGCTGTTTTTCCAGCGAATCCGCGGCAAAATCAGAGTTAACCGAATTTCACTTAAGCCTGCTGTGGGTAAGAATAGCCGAAAAAACGGGAGGGCCTACGCGCCCTCCGGGACCAGGAAAGTCTTCGGAATTTACCCATGAAAAAACTGCTTCTTGCTTTTACTCCCTTTCTGCTGGCGAGCTGTAGCGTTTACAACCAGTTCGTCGAGCGTATGCAAACCGACACGCTGGCCTATCAGTGCGACGAAAAGCCCCTTACCGTTAAGCTCAATAATCCCCGTCAGGAAGTCAGTTTCGTGTACGACAATAAGCTGCTGACGCTGAAACAGGGGATCTCCGCTTCCGGGACCCGATACAGCGACGGGGTGTATGTCTTCTGGTCGAAAGGCGACAGTGCAACGGTCTACAAGCGCGATCGCATTGTGCTGAACAATTGTCAGATCGAAAATCCGAAGCGTTGAGATTTTGCAGGGGGCGGCGCACAATAGCGTCACCCATTGTCAACGTCAGTTAACGCCATGTCAGATAACGACGAATTGCAGAAAATTGCGCACCTGCGGCGCGAATACACCAAAGGCGGCCTGCGTCGCCAGGATCTCCCCGCCGAGCCGCTGGTGCTGTTTGAGCACTGGCTGAAACAGGCCTGTGAAGCACAACTGGCCGATCCCACCGCGATGGTGGTTGCCACCGTCGATGAAAATGGCCAACCCTGGCAGCGCATCGTGCTGCTCAAACATTACGATGACAAAGGACTGGTGTTCTACACCAACCTTGGCAGCCGTAAGGCGCAGCATCTGGAAAACAACCCGCGTATCAGTTTGCTCTTCCCGTGGCATATGCTGGAGCGCCAGGTGATGGTCACCGGCTCCGTTGAGCGTCTCTCAACCCTTGAAGTGGTGAAGTATTTCCACAGCCGTCCGCGGGACAGTCAGATTGGCGCCTGGGTCTCTAAACAGTCGAGCCGTATCTCTGCCCGCGGCGTGCTGGAGAGCAAGTTCCTTGAGCTGAAACAGAAATTCCAGCAGGGCGAAGTGCCGCTGCCGAGTTTCTGGGGCGGCTTCCGCGTCTCCGTTCAGCAGATGGAATTCTGGCAGGGCGGTGAACATCGCCTTCACGACAGGTTTATCTATCAGCGCGATAACGGCGCGTGGAAAATCGATCGGCTGGCACCCTAATCCCCGAAATTTGTTCTCTTAAGCGCTGGCGCTACGTTGGTCAGCGCTTTATTCTATGTACCTTTCGCGTCTGGCGAAAAGTCGTGTACCGGCAAAGGTGCAGTCGTTTTATACATGGAGAATTTGATGGCAAGCAGTAACTTGATTAAACAATTGCAAGAGCGGGGGCTGGTAGCCCAGGTGACGGATGAGGAAGCGTTAGCAGAGCGACTGGCGCAAGGCCCGATCGCGCTCTATTGCGGCTTCGATCCTACCGCTGACAGCTTGCATTTGGGGCATCTGGTTCCTTTGTTATGCCTGAAACGCTTCCAGCTGGCTGGCCATAAGCCTGTGGCTCTGGTCGGTGGCGCAACGGGTCTGATTGGTGACCCAAGCTTCAAAGCCGCTGAGCGTAAACTGAATACGGCGGATACCGTAGAGGAGTGGGTGGCGAAAATCCGCAAACAGGTCGCGCCATTCCTCGACTTTGACTGTGGTGAAAACTCCGCGATCGCTGCGAACAACTACGACTGGTTTGGCAGCATGAACGTGCTGACCTTCCTGCGGGATATCGGTAAACACTTCTCCGTTAACCAGATGATCAACAAAGAAGCGGTGAAGCAGCGTCTGAACCGTGACGATCAGGGCATCTCCTTTACCGAGTTCTCCTACAACCTGCTGCAGGGGTATGACTTTGCCTGTCTGAACAAGCTGCACGGCGTTGCGCTGCAGATTGGCGGCTCCGATCAGTGGGGTAACATCACCTCCGGTATCGATCTGACCCGTCGTCTGCACCAGAATCAGGTCTTCGGTCTGACCGTTCCGCTGATCACCAAAGCGGACGGCACCAAGTTCGGTAAAACTGAAGGCGGCGCGGTATGGCTCGATCCGAAGAAAACCAGCCCGTACAAGTTCTACCAGTTCTGGATCAACACCGCAGATGCTGACGTTTATCGCTTCCTGAAGTTCTTCACCTTTATGGACATTGAAGAGATCAATGCTCTTGAAGAAGAAGACAAAAACAGCGGTAAAGCGCCACGCGCCCAGTACGTGCTGGCCGATGAGGTCACTAAGCTGGTTCACGGCGAAGAGGGCTTAGCGGCGGCCAAGCGCATTACCGCCAGCCTGTTTAACGGCACCCTGAGCGATCTGAGCGAAGCAGACTTCGAACAGCTGGCGCAGGATGGCGTGCCAATGGTGGAGATGGAAAAAGGCGCCGATCTGATGCAGGCCCTGGTCGACTCTGAGCTTCAGCCGTCCCGTGGCCAGGCGCGTAAAACCATCGCCTCTAACGCCATCACCATTAACGGTGAAAAACAGTCTGACGCGGAGTACGTCTTCGCTGACAGCGATCGCCTGTTTGGTCGTTATACCTTGCTGCGTCGCGGTAAAAAGAATTACTGTCTGGTTTGCTGGAAATAATCATAAAAGCACAGGGGCGTGGGAAACCACGCCCCTTTATTTTTTCAGGGTTGTGGTAAGAAAATGAAGAATATCCTCGCCATCCAGTCCCACGTCGTTTTTGGGCATGCTGGCAACAGCGCCGCAGAATTTCCGATGCGCCGTCTCGGGGCCAATGTCTGGCCGTTAAATACCGTTCAGTTTTCCAACCATACGCAATACGGCAAATGGACCGGTTGCGTGATGCCGCCCGCTCATCTTACAGAGATTGTTCAGGGCATCGCTGATATCGACAAACTCAAAACCTGCGATGCCGTGCTGAGCGGTTATCTTGGATCAGCCGAGCAGGGCGAGCATATTCTCGGTATTGTTCGCCAGGTGAAGGCGGCGAACCCGGCGGCGAAATATTTCTGCGATCCGGTGATGGGCCATCCGGAAAAAGGCTGTATCGTGGCGCCAGGCGTGGCGGAGTTTCACGTGCGTCACGCTCTACCGGCCAGCGACATCATCGCCCCAAACCTCATTGAACTGGAGATCCTCTGTGAACATCCGGTGAACAGCGTGGAGGAGGCCGTTGCGGCGTCCCGTGAACTGATTGCGATGGGGCCGGAAATCGTGCTGGTGAAAAATCTGGCCCGCGCCGGAATCAGCCCGGATCGCTTTGAGATGCTGCTGGTGACCAAAGATGAAGCCTGGCACATCAGCCGTCCGCTGGTGGATTTTGGCAGCCGTCAGCCGGTGGGCGTGGGCGATGTCACCAGCGGTCTGCTGCTGGTGAAACTGCTGCAGGAGGCAACGGTGCGTGATGCGCTTGAGCACGTCACGGCGGCGGTGTATGAGATTATGATCGCCACCAAAGCCCTGCAGGAGTACGAGTTGCAGGTGGTGGCCGCACAGGACCGGATTGCAAAGCCGGAACACGTTTTTAGCGCGACCCAGCTTTGACCTCAATGCCCGGCGGCGCTGCGCTTGCCGGGCCTACAGAGCTCGTAGGCCGGGTAAGCGTCAGCGCCACCCGGCAATAAACCGCTCTCTTACTTTAACCCTTCCGCTTCCAGTGCTGCCGCCACGGCAGGCCGCTCCGCCATACGCGCCATATAGGCGTCAATGTGGCTTAACCCTTCCATGTTCAGCTTCACGGCCCGCGCCCAGCGCAGGACGGTAAACAGATACGCATCGGCAATGGTAAAGCGCGGCCCGCAGATCCACTGATCCTCTTTCAGCGACGCGTTCACGTACTGCAGTTTCTTCTCCAGCAGGGCGCGAACGGTCGGCTTATACTCTTCCGGGGTGTCCGGGCGGAACAGCGGGGTAAAACCTTTATGCAGTTCGGTGGCGATGTAGTTCATCCATTCAATGGTTTTATAGCGGGCGATAGTACCGGCTGGCGCCAGCAGCTGGCGATCCGCGACGCTGTCCGCGAGGTACTGCATAATGGCAACACCCTCGGTGAGCAGGGTGCCATCTTCCAGCAGCAGGGCCGGAACCTGGCCTTTAGGATTCACCGCGAAAAAATCATCGCCGTTTTCCAGACGCTTTTGCATCAGATCAACACCGTTGAGGGTGAAGTCTTTACCGCTCTCGCGCAGCGTAATATGGGAGGCAAGAGAGCAGGCGCCTGGTTTATAGAACAGTTTCATCGGTCACTCCTGTTTACGTAGGTTTACCCTATGTTAGTGCGCCCCATAATAAAAAAAAAGCCGCTAACGCACAGTTAGCGGCTTGTAGTCAGTCGTTTCCCGATGACATTACACGGCGGCGGTGTTGCTCGCTTTAGCGGTATTGTCGTCGTCCTGAGTCATGCGGTTCAGTTTTGGTGCAGTCAGCATCATCAGCACAGCGATAACCGCAGTGGCAATACCAATCTGCAGGAACACGTCACCATAGACATGCAGCGACTGCAGCGGATCGGTCACATCAGAAGGCACAGCCATCAGGTTGGCGATCTTACCGGCGATGATGGCAGCACCCGCAGTGGTCAGGAACCAGCTACCCATGATGAAGCCCATCAGACGCTGTGGAACCAGCTGTGCAACCATCGCCAGGCCCAGACCGGAGATCATCAGCTCACCGATAGACTGCAGGGCGTAGCTCAGGATCAGCCAGTTCACGGAGACGATACCCGCGTCGCTGGCGAATTCCGCGCCCAGCGGCAGTACCAGGAAGGCACCCGAGCAGAGCACCATGCCCACCGCGAACTTGTGCGGCATTGGCAGGCGGTCGCCCATCTTGTTGTAGATGGCAGCCAGGATCGGGCTACCTACCATGATCCAGAACGGGTTCAGGGCCTGGAACTGCTCAGGCTCGAACGCGATACCCAGGATAGAGTGCTCAACGTTACGGATCGCGAAGAAGTTCAGAGACGTTGGCATCTGGCTGTACAGCACGAAGAAGACAATCGCTTCAACCATCAGGATAAAGGCAACAATCATCTTACGACGCGCCGCGCCCTGCATGGAGAAGGCTTCTTTTGCAAAGATGCAGATGATACCCAGCGCAACTACGCCCAGCACCGCACGGGCAATACCCTGGTTGTGCAGCAGCCAGGTGGCGATAGCAACCAGCACGACAACACCAACCAGCGTCGCCAGCAATTTACCCATCTGTACCGGCGCAAAGTCAGGTTTTGAACCGTACTCTTTCACCCAACTGCGGCAGAACAGGAAGTTCACCACGGTGATCAGCATACCGACGAAGCTCAGGGCAAACGCCACGCTCCAGCCGAATTTTGCTGCCAGCCACGGGGTCGCCAGCATGGAGAAGAAGGAGCCGATGTTGATGGACATGTAGTACATGGTGAATGCACCGTCCAGACGCGGGTCATCTTTCTTATAACAGGTAGAAAGCAGGGCAGACGGGTTCGCCTTGAACAGGCCGTTACCCACCGCGATGGTCGCCATACCCAGGTAAACCACGCCGGCATCGTGACCGGACCAGGCTACCAGACCATAACCGATCGCCAGAACGATGGCGCCCAGCAGGATGACACGTTTGGTTCCCAGTACTTTATCGCCCAGCCAGCCACCAATTGCGACCAGACCGTAGACCAGAGCACTGAAAGAAGAGAACAGGGTGATGGAATCGGCTTCGGACATACCCAGTTGTTTCACCAGGTAAACCGCCATGATCCCTTGCAGACCGTAGTAACCAAAACGCTCCCACAGCTCAATAGAGAATATGAGATAGAACGATTTCGGTTGTTTGAAAGCGTTAAGACTTACGCTCTCTTCAGCTGGTTTATTGTTTGCAGTAGACACATATACCTCTTTTTTTACATCCCATATTAACGGGGGTGTTCATAGCGTGATGACCGTAGTCCATCCGCTTTATAGTTATAGTGGGAGGGGAAACGGCGGGTAATGTTCACTATCCTGACCCGTCTGGCAAGACGTTTGTAATATTCTGTTACATTTAACTCAAGCCCTATAATGCGCCAGAAACCTAAATGTTATTTAGCGTTAAATTTTACCGTTTCGGTGAAACTGGTTTTTTTCACTATTCAGTAGGGGAGAAAATCGCCGTATGGCGATATGTTCTGCTGTAAAAGGTGTTGGGCAGTGATATGGCCTATGTTCTGAAAAATAACCGGACATATCTACGGTTGAGAAGGGGGTATTTCTCGATGCTGTAGGGCTTTAGTAGCCATTTTGACACATAAAATTAACAGCGTGTGAACAGAGTGATCGCCATCACATTTATATAGAAAATTTTGCTGACGAAAAAACAATTAACCTGTTTGATTGTTATATAGCCGCACAATGCGCGAACCGTAAACTTTTGCTCAGACAGAAAAACTGCAAAAGGCGAGCCTGAAAGATAGTCGTGCTTAATATAGGGTTTCCAGGTGATAAAAAAAACCGTCGAATGACGGTTTCAGTGGTCGGTTTTCTCTTTAAATTCACAGAGATCTTCAATAATACAGGAGCCACAGCGCGGTTTACGCGCAATGCAGGTATAGCGTCCGTGGAGGATCAACCAGTGATGGCAGTCGACCTTGAACTCCGCAGGAACCACTTTCAGCAGCTTATCTTCGACCTGCTCCACGTTTTTGCCCGGAGCGAAGTTCGTTCGGTTGCAGACACGGAAGATATGGGTATCCACGGCAATGGTCGGCCAGCCAAAGGCGGTATTCAGCACCACGTTGGCGGTTTTACGGCCCACGCCAGGCAGTGCTTCCAGCGCCGCGCGATCTTCCGGTACCTCACCGCCGTGCAGCTCTATCAGCATCCGGCAGGTCTTGATCACATTCTCGGCTTTGCTGTTAAACAGGCCGATGGTCTTGATGTACGACTTTACCCCCTCAACGCCCAGCTCCAGCATCGCCTGAGGCGTGTTGGCGACGGGGTAGAGCTTCGCAGTGGCTTTATTGACGCTCACGTCAGTCGCCTGCGCGGAGAGCAACACCGCGATCAACAGTTCAAAGGGCGAGGTAAAATTCAGCTCGGTGGTCGGGTGCGGGTTATTCTCACGCAGGCGCTGCAAAATGGTTAAACGTTTCTCTTTGTTCATGAGGCCTTCTCAGGGATCCCTTCCTCTGCGCTGCGCGTGGCAGCGCGGCGTTTACGTTTCTCATCAATGAGGTATTTTACTGCCAGCATCATCCCCAGGCCAATAAACGCGCCAGGGGGCAGCATCGCCAGCAGGAACGGCGTATCGGTGTGGAACACCTCAATGCGCAGAACTTTGGCCCAGCTGCCCAGCAGCGCATCTGCGCCATCGAACAGGGTACCGTTGCCAAGGATTTCACGCATGGCGCCCAGGACAAACATCGCCCCGGTCGCCCCCATGCCGATGGCAAAGCCATCAAGGGCTGAAATCAGCGGATCGTTTTTCACCGCAAAGGCTTCGGCGCGGCCCACCACGATACAGTTGGTGACGATCAGCGGGATAAAAATCCCCAGCGACTGATAGAGGCCAAAGGCCCAGGCGTTGATCAGCATCTGCACGACGCTCACCACCGAGGCGATAATCATCACGTAGATCGGAATACGAATCTCTGACGGCGTCCAGCGGCGCAGGGCAGAGATCGACAGGTTGGTCAGGATCAATACCAGGGTGGTGGCAAGGCCAAGGCCCAACGCGTTGGTAACGGTGGAGGTGACGGCCAGCAGCGGACACATCCCCAGCAGCTGTACCAGCGCGGAGTTGTTTTTCCACAGCCCCTGAACAAAAACCTCTTTTACCTGGCTCATGAACGCTCCTCACAGGCGGGTAGATTGTTAAGTTGCGCAGGCAGCGATTGTGCGTAAACCCCCGCACGTTTAACTGCGTTCACTACCGCACGTGGGGTGATGGTTGCACCGGTAAACTGATCGATATCACCACCATCTTTTTTCACCGCGAACGCCGGATCGTCAATACCGTGGATCACTCTACCCGCGAAATGCAAAATCCAGTCGCTTAAGCGGGTTTCAATCTTATCTCCAAGGCCTGGCGTTTCGTGGTGCTCGGTCACGCGCGTACCCAGCACGGTGCCGGAAAAATCGGTGCCCACCAGCAGCCTGATAGCGCCGGAGTATCCATCCGGGGCGGTGGCCTCCATCACCACGCCGGTCGGCGTATCGCCTTTACGGGCGATAAAAATACGGTGGGTGCCTTTGCCAAGCGCTGGCGTCTGGACAAGATAACAGCTCTTCTGCAGATCGTTATCGTAGATATCTGCCGGGATCACCTGGTCAAACAGCGCTTTTTGCTGACGGGCCGCCTGTTCATCAATGGTGGATTTGGTTAAGCCGTTGACCAGCGCGGTCATGCCGGTGAGCACGGCGGCAAAGAGCGCCAGCGTCACGCCGTGTTTTTGCATCGTTTTTAACATGGCGAGATCCTTAGCGATGGCCGTACACGCGCGGACGCGTGTAGTAGTCGATGAGCGGAACGGTGATGTTCGCCAGCAGCACGGCAAAGGCCACGCCGTCCGGGTAACCGCCAAAGCTACGGATCAGCCACACCAGCAAACCGGCCAGCGCGCCAAAAATCAGGCGCCCACGGTTGGTGGTAGAGGCCGTTACCGGGTCGGTCAGAATAAAGAAAGCACCCAGCATGGTCGCCCCGGAGAGCAGATGGATCTGCGGCGACGCCAGCGACTCCGGCGAGAAGAACCAGCCCAGCCCGGAACAGACCGCAAGCGTTACCAGGAAGCTCACCGGGATATGCCAGCGGATCGCTTTCTGCCACAGCAGGAACAGGCCACCGGCCAGGTACGCCAGGTTAACCCACTGCCAGCCCGCGCCTGCCAGCACGCCGCTGTAAATGGGCGACTGGAGGATCTGCTCTACGCTGTGACCCGCATGCAGAGAGGTTTTGAAGGTATCGAGCGGCGTTGCCTGGCTGATGCCATCCACCCCCAGACGCAGGGTGTTCATATCCGCGCCGCTGGCGGTATGGCCGGAGAAGATCACCTGCACGGCATCCATAAAGCCTGGCACCGTCGCGGCAATCTCATGCGGCGGCAGCCAGCTGGTCATCTGCACCGGGAAGGAGATCAGCAGCACCACATAGCCAATCATCGCCGGGTTAAACGGGTTATGCCCGAGGCCGCCATAGAGCTGCTTGGCGATGATCACCGCGAACACGGTGCCGAGCACCACCATCCACCACGGAGCGAACGGCGGAATACTGATGGCCAGCAGCAGGCCGGTAAGCAGGGCGGAATTGTCCGCCAGAATTTTGCCCACCGCGATTTTCCGCAGTTTGAGTACCAGCGCTTCGGCCGCCAGCGCGCTCACACAACCAAGGATGATCTGCAGCAACGTACCCCAGCCGAAGAACCAGAGCTGTACGGCAATGCCCGGCAGCGCGGCCAGGCAGACCAGCATCATAATGCGCGATGTCTGGCGCTGGTTATGGGTATAAGGGGAGCTTGCGATTCTGAAAACCATTTAATCCTCGTTAACTGCCTGCTGTGCGGCTCTCTTCGCCTGTACCCGCGCGATGGCGGCAGCCACTGCCGCTTTGCGTGGATCGTCATTGGCTGCCGGCTCTTCTTCCTGTTGCGCCGCCTTGCGCGCTTTTGCCCGGGCAATGGCGGCTTCGACCGCGGGTTTACGCGGGTCGACGGGTACGGGTTCTTCCTGTTTTGCTTCCGGCGGCGCGGCTTTACGGGCTTTGGCCCGGGCAATCGCCGCTTCGACGGCCGCTTTACGCGGGTCGACCTGAGCCTGTTCAACCTGAATATCGTCCGGCTGCGCCGCTTTGCGGGCTTTCGCCCGGGCGATGGCCGCTTCGACCGCCGCTTTACGCGGATCGACTGGCGCTGGCTCGCTCTGGCTCTCTTCCGATGGTGCCGCCTTGCGGGCTTTTGCACGGGCAATGGCCGCTTCGACCGCGGCTTTACGCGGATCCACCGGCGCTGGCTCGGCCTGAGTCTCTTCCGGTGGCGCCGCTTTGCGGGCTTTTGCGCGGGCGATGGCGGCCTCGACCGCCGCTTTACGCGGATCGGTTTCTGTTGATGCGGCGGCAGCCTGCGCTTTTTCCGCCTGACGGGCGCGGGCCTCTGCTTTGCGCGCTTCGCGGGCGGCAATCATCTCGCTGTTATCCGGGCGCTGACCCGCCGGGATCACCACATCTTCTGTCGCGGTGGCTTTCTTCTCGCGCACACGCGCCAGGGCAGCATTAATGGCATCCTGGTCTTTCGCCGCAGGCTGAACTGCAGCTTTCTTATGGCGCGCTTCGCGGGCGGCTTTCTCGCGTTCAAGGCGCTGCTGGCGCGCTTCAAACCGTGCTTTGGCTTCGGCTGCGCGTTTCTCTTCCTGGGCGATCGCGTAAATTTCGGCTTTCTCGACGCGGAAATATTGCACCAGCGGAATATTGCTCGGGCAGACCCAGGCGCAGGCGCCACACTCAATGCAGTCGGCCAGGTTGTGGGATTTCGCTTTATCGTGGATCTGCCCTTTGCTGTACCAGTAGAGCTGCTGAGGCAGCAGATCCGCCGGGCAGGCATCGGCACAGGCGCTGCAGCGAATGCAGCCTTTCTCTTCCTGCGTTTCGCCCATCTCGCTGACGGACGGCGCCAGCAGGCAGTTGGTGATTTTTACCACCGGGACATCCAGCCAGGGCAGGGTAAAGCCCATCAGCGGCCCGCCCATAATTACCATTTGCTCGGCGCTCGGGCAGAACCCGGCCTGATCCAGCAGATGACGAACCGGCGTGCCCAGACGCGCCCAGACGTTGCCGGGACGGCTAACCGATTCCCCGGTAAGGGTAACGACGCGCTCGGTAAGCGGCTCGCCGTCAACAACGGCACGTTTAACGGCATAGGCGGTGCCGACGTTCTGCATCAGGACGCCAATGTCAGACGAACGACCGCCGTGCGGAACCTGCTTGCCGGTTAAAATCTGGGTCAGCTGTTTGGCGCCACCGGAGGGGTACTTGGTGGGAATAACGCGCAGGCTGATATCATGGCTGCCCGCCAGCACCGCACGCAGCATGGAGATGGCCTGCGGTTTGTTATCTTCAATGCCGATCAGCACCTCCTGCGGCTGCAGAATGTGCGCGAGAATACGAATGCCCTCGACGATCTGCGCGGCGCAGTCCTGCATCAGACGATCGTCCGCGGTGATGTACGGCTCGCACTCGGCGGCGTTGATAATCAGGGTTTTGATCTTGTCGCCGCCGCCCTGCAGTTTGTTACCGGTCGGGAAGCCCGCGCCGCCCAGACCGGCGACGCCAGACTGATGAATGCGCTCGATCAGCGCCTCGCGGCTGTGGTTGCGGTAGTCGCTCCAGCCGTCGCGCTCAATCCAGCGATCTTCGCCATCGGCGTCGATGATGACGCACAGCTCAGAGAGGGCGGAAGGGTGGGCAACGGTATGGGGCGCAATCGCCACCACGGTGCCGGAGGTAGGGGCGTGCACAGGCAGCATACGTCCGCGTCCAAAGGTCAGCGGCTGGCCGCGTAACACGCTGTCGCCAGGTTTAACGCACAGCTCACCCTCAGCACCGATGTGCTGCTTCAGGGGGATAACAAAACGGTTGGCCAGCGGGATCTGGCGCAGCGGCGTACCGCTGGACTGGGTTTTCATCTCTGGCGGATGAATACCGCCATCGAAATCCCAGATCTTCTCTTTTCTGAAGGCAGAAAATAACTTAAGCATGTTGTTCCACAGGAATAATGCGCACCGGAATGGTCTGAAGATCCCATTTCCAGCTATCGGTCGTGGTGGCTACCGGGCGTAACTCAATGCACTGGGTCGGGCAGGGGGCGACACAGAGGTTACAGCCGGTACACAGGTCTTCCATCACGGTATGCATGGCGCGCGTGGCGCCCACAATGGCATCTACCGGGCAGGCCTGAATACATTTGGTGCAGCCGATGCAGTTAGGCTCATCGATCACCGCCAGCATGCGCACCGGCTCCTGCGCGCTTTCATCACCGTCGACCGGCTGGGGGTCGACGTTCAGCAGTTCGGCAATCTTCAGCATCACCGCTTCGCCGCCAGGCGCACAGCGGTTAATTTTTTCGCCGCCGCTGCCCACCGCCTCTGCGTAGGGGCGACAGCCAGGGTAGCCGCACTGCCCGCACTGGCTTTGCGGCAGCAGCTCATCAATTTTTTCGACAATCGGGTCATCCTCCACCGCGAAGCGGCGTGAGGCGTAACCGAGAATGATGCCAAACAGCAGCCCCAGAACACTGAGGGCAGCAATGGCAATCCAGATTGCATTCATTACAACTTCACCAGACCACTAAAGCCCATAAAGGCCAGAGACATAAGACCGGCGGTAACCAGCGCGATGGCGTTACCGCGAAACGGTGCCGGGATATCAGCCGCGACCAGGCGTTCGCGGATCGCTGCAAACAGCACCATCACCAGCGAGAAGCCGACCGCGGCGGAAAAACCGTACAGCGCCGACTGCAGGAAATTGTGCCCAAGGTTAATGTTGAGCAGCGCCACGCCGAGCACCGCACAGTTGGTGGTGATCAGCGGCAGGAAGATGCCGAGCAGGCGGTATAACGCCGGGCTGGTTTTACGCACCACCATTTCGGTGAACTGCACCACCACAGCGATAACCAGAATAAAGGCCAGCGTGCGCAGATAGGTCAGGCCAAGGGGGATTAAAATCCAGGTATCTACCCACCAGGCGCAGATCGAGGCGAGGGTCAACACGAAGGTGGTGGCTAACCCCATCCCCATTGCCGTTTCGAGCTTTTTGGATACGCCCATAAATGGGCACAGGCCAAGGAACTTCACGAGAACGAAGTTGTTTACCAGCACCGTGCCGACAAAGAGCAGTAAGTAATCGGTCATTATTCAGCCTGACATAAAAAAGCCGCCTATTATCGGATAAACCGGCGCAGGCGACAACAGGTTAACTGTAAGGTTATTACGGGTTCACAAAGGTGTTCTTTACGCGGGCCGAGCGCTTAAAGTACGGCACGAACAGCGCGGTCACCAGCAGTGGGAAGAGGAGTTGACGCACTGCCAGCGCATCGGAAACCGGCGAAAAGGCGAAGGCTTTCACGGCCAGCAACACAGAGACCAGCAGCCAGATAATATAGTGCTTAGGCACGCTCCGGCGGCGTTTAAAAAACGCGATGGTCAGCCACAGCGTGTAGTACCACATGGCAATCGCAAACGCGAAAGAAATAAACCACATGACGATAGCAGAGGTATTTTGCGCGCCCAGCGTTTTAAGCGCGTGCGGCGTAATTAATGCAGTGGAATAAAGTACCAGTGCCAGCGACGCACTTAATAATGCAACCAGCAGCCAGGCGAGCGGAGCAAGTAACCAGCCGCCAATTTTTTCTCCAGCCGTTGTGGTCATGTTCTCTCCCGATAGTCAGCGAAAAGCGCGAACTGCAAATTAGCAGGGGCGAGAGTATATAACATTTCCGGGCAATGAGTACCTTTTAGAGCACGTAACGCCACACCGACTTAGGCACTTCGCCAATGTTGAACAGGCGTCCGCCAGAAACCAGCTCAGCGCGGCGATGGTCAGCGGCGCGGTACATGCTGATAATGTCCTGGTTGTCACTCAGGGTGTAGTTCAGATGGTCAAACAGCTTTTCCAGACTTTCAAGGGAATTAATTTTGCGAAATTTTAATAAATAGTCCTGAACTGTCATTTTAATAATTTTCCATATAAGAGTGAGTAATGCCAAAGGAGTAATTCGGTCGAATAATAAACGGTTCAAATAAGACGTAAACGGTTTGCCAAAGCGCACCGGCAAAAATAAGAGTTTTCTTGATTGATGAAATCAGGCGTCGGCCGACGCCTGGCGAAGAAGGTTAACGCTGTTCATGACGGCTGGCAATAAGCAACTGACATCATATGTCACTATTTTTGGTGAGCGTATGAGGCTTGGCTTGATTGAGGGTATTTACCGGCTCGGGTGGCTGGTAGTTATCAATATGACTGGCAACGGCGAGCAGTATCACCGACACGCCCAGCACGATCCATCCCGCTAACTCGATAATTCGATTAATTATTGTCGTCATGATTCTTGGTGATGTTTTATCCATAAATACAGATCCAGAATTTTACAGTGCGATATGCCTTCGGGCAAGCGCTTTACAAGGATGTTTTGCGATTGTATTCAGCGAGTTATAAATGTTAATCAGAAATTACTGATTGCTTCTGTTGCTATAGGGCAAGGTACGCCAGATTAATCTATTGTGACGGGAGAGGAGATAGTGTGAAATATGCAGGTCAAAAGATGAGAGGCGATTTCATGAGCGACAAAATCCGTGTTGGATTAATTGGTTATGGTTATGCGAGTAAAACATTTCATGCCCCGCTGATTGATGGCACCCCGGGGATGGCGCTGGCAGCCATTTCCAGCAGCGATGCGACGAAAGTTCATGCCGACTGGCCAACCGTGCCGGTGGTTTCTGAGCCGAAGCATCTGTTTAACGATCCCAATATCGACCTGATTGTTATCCCGACACCAAACGACACCCATTTCCCGCTGGCGAAAGCGGCCCTTGAAGCGGGCAAGCATGTGGTGGTGGATAAACCCTTTACCGTGACACTGTCACAGGCCCGCGAACTGGACGCGCTGGCAAAAAGCCTGGGTAAACTGCTCTCCGTCTTCCACAACCGCCGCTGGGACAGCGACTTCCTCACCGTTAAAGCCCTCATTGCCGACGGCTCTCTGGGGGAAGTGGCATTCTTCGAATCACATTTCGACCGCTTCCGTCCGCAGGTGCGTAATCGCTGGCGTGAGCAGGCGGGTCCGGGCAGCGGCATCTGGTACGATCTGGCCCCGCATCTGCTTGACCAGGCCGTTAACCTGTTTGGTCTGCCGGTGAGCCTGAACGTCGATCTGGCCCAGCTGCGCCCTGGCGCGCAGGCTACGGACTACTTCCATGCGGTGTTGAGCTATCCGCAGCGTCGCGTGGTACTGCATGGCACGATGATGGCGGCGGCGGAATCTGCACGTTACATCGTGCATGGCTCCCGCGGCAGCTATGTGAAGTTCGGTCTCGATCCGCAGGAAGAACGTCTGAAAAACGGGGAACGCCTGCCGCAGGAAGACTGGGGCTATGACATGCGTGACGGCGTGCTGACCCGCGTGGAAGGGGAAGAGCGTGTGGAGGAGACCTGGCTGACGCTGCCGGGCAACTACCCGGCCTATTATGCCGGTATTCGCGATGCGCTGAACGGCCAGGGTGAAAACCCGGTCCCGGCAAGCCAGGCGATTCAGATTATGGAACTGATTGAGCTGGGTATCGAGTCCGCGAAACATCGCGCGACCCTCTGTCTGGCCTGAAAACAAAGCCCGGCAATGCCGGGCTTTTTCTTACCCGCGTGCGACCTTGTCGCGCAGCGCCTGCTTCTCGGCAGATGTTAAGAATGCCATCTCCAGACCATTGATCTGCGCCTGGCGAATCTGCTCGCGGCTCAGTCCGGCCTGCGGGGCGGCCACCGTGTATTCGTGAATAATATCGACTCCCTGAACCGCCGGATCGTCAGTATTCAGCGAGGCTATCACGCCATGCTCGAGGAAAGTTTTCAGCGGGTGGTGCGCCAGCGTCGCCACGGTGCTGGTCTGAATATTGGAGGTCAGACAGGATTCGATTCCGATGCGTTGCGCCGCCAGGAAGTCCATCAGGGCGCGGTCTTCCACCGCCTTCACCCCATGACCAATACGCTCGGCGCCCAGCTCGCGGATCGCCTGCCAGATGCTCTCCGGGCCTGCCGCTTCACCGGCATGGACGGTGATGTGCCAGCCTGCGTCGCGGGCGCGATTGAAGTGGGAGAGGAACAGACTGCCCGGGAAGCCCAGCTCGTCGCCCGCCAGATCGACCGCAGTGATATGTTCCCGGTGAGCCAGCAGGGCTTCGAGTTCCTGAAGGCAGGCGGCTTCGCCAAAGGTACGGCTCATGATCCCAATCAGGCGGGCCTCAACATCAAAGGCTTTACAGCCTTCGCGAACGCCAGCGATCACCGCCTCTACCACACCGTCAACCGGCAGGTTGTGGGACATGGCCATATAGCCCGGCGAGAAACGCAGCTCAACGTAATGCAGACCGTTGCGCGCGGCGTCCTCAATATTCTCGAAGGCAACGCGACGGCAGGCTTCCAGCGAGGCGAGGACTTTTACCCCCCAGTCGAGTTTGCTTAAAAAGCTCACCAGATCCGGTTCGTTTTCTGTTACCTGCACATGCGGGATCAGCGACTCAAGGTTTTGTGCGGGCAGAGCCAAATTATACTGGCGACCAAGATCCAGAATGGTCTGGGCACGGATGTTGCCATCAAGGTGGCGATGAACGTCAGTTAGCGGGAGGGTGGTATCAATCATGGTCGCACTCTTTATTAGGTAAAGTGCGACGTATTATAAAAATAAAACGGGGCAAAAAGCTATTTGCGCAAGATAAATATCCATTGCGCAACGCTATTACCGCAGGGCGTGAATCCCGGCAATCAGTCGTTCCACCCCTTGCTCCAGTTTACTGCGCGGGCAACCGGCATTGAGGCGGATAAAGCCGTTACCCTCTTCGCCATAGGTATAACCCGGCATAATCGCCACTTTTTGCTGCTCAATCAGCACCTTTTGCAGCTTCCGGTCG
>NZ_JBBCPK010000054.1:0-32191 GCF_037150775.1 Leclercia sp. M50 | reverse complement strand
ACCACGGCTTACTGTCTTTAACCTGGATGAGCAGCGCTGAGTAACGGCCCACCAGGTTACGTTTGTCAGCGCCCTTAATTTGCTTCCAGCAGCGCTTAAGCAGCTTGTTGACCCGCTTATCCCAGGCTGTCTGCCGGGTAGCGTCCTTCGTCTGGTCGCCTTCGTAAACTTCCGGGTAATCCTCCCAGCAGCCATCAACCATGCGCGTTACCGCGGCGCCAGCGATAGCATTTCGGCGGTACGCCCGGTAGAAGTCATCGAAGCAGAGATCCTGTGGATACCCAAACTCCTGATACAGGCGCTTACGCTTGGTATTACTGGTGCCATTGAACAGAGCGTTGACGTAACGCATCCGCTCGCGGTCGATGCTGGCGTTCGTGGCGAGTTGTTTATTTTCGCTTTCGTTCACGGTTTCCTCCGTCAGCGCGAGCGCACCAACATGCCGGTTGATTGTGGTTCTGATAGTTCGGTGAGCGCGTATACCGCGGCATCAAGCCGGTCAGGTGATTTCTTCGCAGTGGATGGTACGTACTCCATGAACTGGTTCTCTACCTCGTAGAGGCTGCCACGGTGAGCGACCCGGCCCTGCGCATACAGCGCGGAGATAGGTTCTGCACGCGCGTATTTACCCTTACTGGCGTGCACGCGGATGATGCGGCCGCCGAACCCGGCATTGCGTAGCGTGTCCTCCGCCATATCGCCGCCCTGGTTGGTTTCGATGACGATCGCATCAGCTTCATGCTGTTCATAGGCTTCAATGGCTTTGGTAGCCCAGCCGTTAGGCGAATACTTCCCGCTGTAATCCGCATCGAGGCTATATTGCCGCTCATCGCCGGTACCGTAAACGCTGGCGACGGCAATGCCTGATTCGTCACTCTCTTCGCTGTTGGTCGCCTGCGGGTCGATTGCCACGACCGTACGGGCCAGCTCCTGGGTGATCCGCATCGAGTGTGCGGCGCTGATCATCTCCTCGTTCCACAGCGCGCCCTCCGCATTAAAGCGTTTCGGGTTCTGCATGTACTGGGCTTCGGCGGTGCGCCGGTGCGAGAACAGCGATACGCGGTGAGAATCGTTGTGCTTAAACGGCCATAGCCAGCCATCAGGCAGTCCGTGGTCAATCGGGATGGCGTGAGTGTTCTCTGGGTACTGGTCGGCGTATGCCTGGCTGTTGTTGATGAGCACCGGCAGATTCAGGTGATGCCACTTCTCACCGCTGCCGCCCCGCAGCAGGTAGCCGCTCAGGTCGTGGTAGTGAATGCGCTGCATGATGACAATCATCGGCGTCGTCTCGATCGCCAGTCGTGATTTGATTGTCTCGTTAAAGCGGTTGTTGACGCCGTCGCGGACGATCTCAGAGTAAGCGTCATCCGGCTTAACCGGGTCATCAATAATCAGCGCGCCCTGCCAGCCTGGCTCCATATGCCCGGCACGAAAGCCGGTAACCTGCCCGGCAGCTGACGACGCATAAACGCCGCCGCCGTGCTCGGTCCACCACATCGCCTTGCTGTCAGCGTCATCTCGCAGCGACATTGGCCACATCGACTGGTAGGCCTGCGACTTAATCATGCCGCGCGCGGTTGAGGAGTTCAGCAGCGCCAGATTGTGCGAATAGGACAGGTGCATGAACCGGGCCCGGCAGTTAAGCGCCAGCCCGCGGCCCATCATGTTTATAGTCGCCAGTTCCGTCTTCGTGTACCCAGGCGGAACGTTGATGATCAGGCGAGTAATCTCACCATCGATGACGCGGTCCAGCGTCTGCTGAATCACCTTGTGGTGAGGCGCGACAATCATCTTGCCGCCGGTTCGCTGCTTGAAGAAGTAGCGAGCGTAATACAGGCCGTCCTCTTCACACTCTACCCGACGGGCAAATGTTTTTTGCTCAGCAGTCGTCATCCTCCATCATCTCCCGCCGGGCAGCCTTGTACTCTTCTTTGGTCAGCGTAGCCATTTCGATTGGTCCACCGTTCTTGCCTGTATGCTCATGAGTGGCCTGCTCTTTGAAAGCCATCACATCTATGTGCTTCCCGAGCAATTCGAGGTTTTTGACTTTATCCGGCCACTTAATTTTCTTGAGAAGCCCGACCATTTCACGATCTTCCCCGCGGCCTTCAAACATCTCAGCCACATCGAAGCCGCTAAGGTACCGGCGCCATGATGAAGGCCACTCGCTTACTGGCCTTAAGGTCATGTCATCTTTGAGGATGTCGAGCACATCCATCTGGTCTATCTCAACGAGACGATTCAGGACGTATGTCGCATTTATGCCAATCAGATCATTGCGCTGCGCTTTCAGTTCGGCAATTCTGGACTGGATGTCAGGTTTTGACAGGTTTTCGGACGCAGTGCGGTTAGCTGTCTTAGCGCTGTACCCCGCCCGAATAGCCGCTTGTGTGGCGTTTAAATCGATGAGGTACTCTCGACAGAACATGTCCTGTTTTGCGTTGAGTGCCATAAGTGGTCCATATGAACATTGATGAATTGACTAAATTTTGCACCGACGTGAGAAAGGCATTGGAGATGGCTGATGCTGACGACATCCACCATAAGCGAACAAGCTTGAGCATGTCCGATTTCCCCAAGGGTTGCTGTGGCGACACTACTGATTTGTTGGCCTATTTGATTTATGAGCAGTTTGGCGAATTACCTTTAAAACGATCTGGGGTGTATTACAAGCACATGAATCCAGACCCCAGGCTTCAAGATGGCAACAGCCATGCGTGGTTGGAGTTATCAGGGAAAGTTATTGATCTGACAGCTGATCAGTTTAATGACCGAAAATTCTTCAATCCACCAGTTATGATCACGACAGATAAATCATTCCATGGTTTATTTGCTGATAGGGATAGCAGAGTAAATCTGGAAGTCGCCCTCCCACCCACCATAAAGTCTGAACTTAACTGTACTCTCTTCTATGTCAGAGAAAGGCTCAAGTCAGCCGGGTGGTCATTTGATCCTGCTTAAGTACTACGTCATTATGAAGGCCCTACCATGGTGATGGCAATAAAAAGCCCCATTAATTTGGGGCCTTAGAAAATATTCGGACCTGAATTGAGGAGTTAAAATAGTTTTAAGTTTTGAGCAATACGATCAAGAAGAGATTCTAAGCTATCCCTGTCTCCACCAGCCTTTTCATAGCTTTTAAATTGGTCTAAAAATGCTTTCCAGAATACGTTAACATCCTTATTTTCGAATAGACCATCACACATGATCCAGCATTTAACAGCGTGATCATATGCAGAGATAAGATCATTTTTTAGAAAGTAAATACGTGTCGCGTCATGTGTTTGATGAGACATTCCCGGGTGGGCGCTGATCAAATTTCGCGCAATATTATACTGTGGATAGGACCACCTCGGTGGCATTGCCCGTAATGCATCCTTAAGTTCAAGTATTGCATGCTTGAAATTAACTTGAGCTTTCAATGCCTCCTGCTTATGCCATGAATTTAAAGCAAACATAGCAACAATGATTGTACCAACGGCTGCAATGGCGCTTACAGTACTTGCCATCATAGTCCAAAAAGCCCAATTAGAAGCCTCTTTTGCAACAAGCACTGCAGCCAAAGAAATTGAGTCTGAATCCATTTTCACCTCACCATAATAGAGAAGCGATTGTAACCAAATTCATTATCACAGGCACTCAGTGAATGCCTGCTGTAATACCGCGTGGTGATGGCAATAAAAAACCGCCCGGAGGCGGCTGGAATGTGGACGGTTGAAGAAAAGAAAGCTATTCAATGCCAAGTTTTTTCTTAAGCAATGCCTTAAAGATATCTCCACCGACATCTTTAAGCACATCCAATGGAGCATCACTGAAGGATTTTAATTTTTCAAACACTGTTGGGTCCTCAAGTGTCTGTGCAAATGCCATCCCTTCGGCGGTGAGCCGTAAAGTGTGATGGGGAACCTTTTCTATTCCATTCATGTGGTACATCAGCCCAAGAAACTCAGGGTTTCTTCTGAGCTTATAATCGCTGATAAACCCCTGCTCCGCCAACAGATGGTAATGGTGGATACCTTTTGGGGACGTGATGTCATACCCAGCATCATCAAGCTCTTTGGTGTTTACAAAGGGGTCTTCTGTATCCAAGAAAACGCCAAGTAGCCCGCGTAAATAGTCAATGTCGGTTCTCATGAAGCCTCCGTTTTTACGAAGGGGCATTATATCACTCGACTATCGCAGTTTTCCTTAGACTTCCGCAGTTCGCCTGCCACGTTCTGTTATGCGCCAGTACGTCTTTCTTCGTCTGGCGATCCATCACTTCGATGTCGTGCTCAGTGAGGCGAATGACGTTGACCCAGTCGCAGCCGGTATCGATGAGCTCAACCTTTGCGGGTCCAGTTTGCGCGCAGCTCACGATCAACATCGTCATCAGGCATATGGCTAACTGTCTGCTGAACATTGCTGGCCTCCTTGGTTACTTCAACGCGTCGTTCTGCAGCTGCTTTGGTGGCCGCGGCGTTCTCGTCGGTTCGCTGCTTATCGGCTTTGGCTTCTGCCTTCTCCCGGCCACGCATGCTGCCCAGGCCAAAAGCGCCCAGCACCACCAGCAGAGCAGTGACGATAAAAGCCACGATGGCTTTCAGTTTGGTCATAGGCTCACGCGCTCCCGGATCCAGCCATAGGCGAATGATTCGTTAGCCGGGCGCTGCTCTGCCAGTTCCAGATAACGCTGACCCTGGCTGCAGTTCAGTGCGCGGAGCAGTACTGCCTCCCCTTCACTACCGCGTTTCGCCAGGAAGGATTTCAGCGCGCTGATGCTGCGCGGGCCAATCTGACCGTCGGCGATCAGATCGGGATAGAACTGCTGCTGATTGTTGAATACGTTCAGCCAGCGCTGGAACCATTTCACCTGTACCGATGGCCCCATATTCACGCCGGTATCGCAGAGCTCGGCGGCGATGACTGGGGATACAGCTGCAACCTGCTCGAAGCGCGGGCCATACCAGTAATCAGCCTCGAGGATTTCCAGGGCCTGCTCACGGGTCAGGTCGCGCATATCACCGGAATAACCGTGGGCGCGGGCTGTCACCTGGGTAATGCCCCAGTTCGTCGGGCCGCCTTTGTCATCCGGGTGATTCACGTAACCGCCCTCTTTGCCGAGGATGGCGTTGAAGATGTCGTCTTTGGTCATTGCCCGGCCTTCTGGAGAACTTTGGCGAGATTGCCACGGGAGCGCCACACCGCGACGCATATGGTGACGTTCAGCATCAGCTCACCCGGATCCACCTGCAGGTATTTGCCGTAGAGAATGCGGAACGCCGTAAAACCGGCGGCCAGAATCATCAGGTACGCCATCAGCGTTACACCTGGCCTGTGCCGCTTACCGCTTTTACTGAAGAACATCAGCCTGACGACGATCAGAGCACAGATTATGGCGTTTGCATCCAGAATGATGTTATGCCATGTCATTGACCTTCCTCCTCCAGTCCCGGCATCTTCCCCCGTTTTGATTTGGCGAGGATGCGAAGCAGGACTGCGACAGAGATGGAAGCGGAAACCAGCGCGCCGATGTTCGGGGATACTTCAATGCTTACCGGCGGCTGCAACAGGCCAAGGGCGGTGTTAATCACCCCGGCCAGTATCTTCGCCATCGGTACCGAGAAGAAAACCCCGCCGACAAAGCTGATAACGGCGAACAGGAACTGCTTCCACAGTTGGTGTGGATCGGATGTCAGAACGTACATTGCTGCACCGGCCAGCGCGCACAGCATTACGCCGGGCGTTGCCTCGGGGAACAAAGATGCGAACGTCACTCCGATAGTTGCGGACGTGACACCGCCAGCAATGGTTAGAGGTTCAGACATAGGTGGTCCATGTGTAGAGGTCGGGCTCTCGGGATGAATTAACGACGAGACGTATTGATAGTGATTCCCGGAGCCCTGAATAAAAAAGGCGGGTTCTGGTCCGCCAATCGACGGGTGCTGCTTTGCGCTATGCGCTTATAGTCCCAGGTAGGGGGTATTCCAGATACGAAAAAGCCCAAGGCGTTAACCTCGGGCTCTTTTGTGTGATTCGGTCGACAACCAAAGCTATGGCGACGATATCAGATTTAGTCGAAATATACGCTAATTAGTTCATTTCTGCAATACTTGGTTGATAATTAGATGCCTTTTGTTGTGAACGTGATCGCGAAACTTGCTTAAGTGAGTTGGTATCCAAGCGAGCAAACAGCTCAGTCATCGCCTCCCAATGCTCTACATAGTTCTGCGACCAGTTGGTTTTACTTACGCCCACCAGCGCCGCAAGATCGGCGTACTGATATGGATCACGCCCCGCCAGCTCCTCTTTGACGTCCTGCGCCGCCAACCAGATTAACGCCTTCAGCCTGTCCATAGTCTTGCCGGCAATCTTCCTGCTTCCCAGTTGCGCCCTGAACTCACCCCACGCCCATTGGGTAATCGCCACCTGATTCTCCCATCGCACGTTCTCGCTGTAGTTCCAGAGCAGCCAAGCCTTCTGGTGCTCCTCGAGCGAAAGGACCGCCCGGCGCCACGATGCTGTGGAGTATTCGACCGGCTGAACCAGAGGAATATGCGAGCCCTTCGCGTGTGACTGTTTGCCGGGGATCGGCGGGTTATCAACTGGTACCCATTTTTCGCTTTCTTCGTCCCAAACCTTGGGCTTCTTCCGCTTAAACATACCGGTATCAAACTGGGCGTTCTCCAGCCAGGCCATCAACTGCCCTTTCGTAGCCCCGCTCAGATCTGCGGTCGCAACGATGAGCTGCTGGCGTACAAATTCCAAGTATTGTGTGTTCACGCTACAGCTCCTGCAATCTGGTAAATGCGAATAAAGTTTCGAAGAATGCGGTAGTCCACCAGCACCGTACCCGGGCGGCGATAAATGCGGAGGCGCAGCCAGCGCATGCGAAGCGATTCGATCAGTTCTGGTTTCATGCGGAGAACTCCTGCTGACGGGCGCGGCGTTTCTCCAGCGCGCGGGCTTTACGGGTGAAAATGGATTTGATGCGCTGCAGATAAGGGATGTCGAACTTATGGACGGCGTTATTTTTATTGAGCGCTTCGACCTTCTCCGGTCCGATCCGCTCAATCAGCCCCTGCTCAAACGCTTTCTGGGCGCCAGCCCGGTCGCGGTTACACTGGACACACTGTGCAGCGGTATTGTGCAGATTGAAGGCCAGGTGGACGGCAGCACCGCGGGTGCGGTAGTGCCCACAGTCCATAGTCCCGCCATATTTCTGAGCAGGGAGGCGGCCACAGCTGATGCACGGTTTTCCGGCATCGCGAAGACGCACGTAGCGGTTGAAAGCGGTCTGGGCCTCATTCTTCCACTGCGTTTTGGTTTTGAGTGCCACACGCTTCTCCCGGCGGCGCTGGCGCCCCGCCTTCTCCTCTTCGCGCTGGCACTTCTTCTCAGCACGCAGAGCTTCGGTCCGGTTCTTTGCGGTCTGCGCTTTGGCAACGGTGGTAGCGCATTCATAGCAGCAGACCACCTGGCCGTCACGCACAGGGTGGAACCACTTACGACAGCTCTGGTTTGCGCACTTACGGCGGGGTTTCTTAGCCATACTCACCCCCAGACCTTTTGGCGGAATGTCCGCGGCGTGCGTTCCTGCCGCTTTGCTTCCGGCAGCCTGACGCTGACGGTCCAGGTGATGAAGTCGGGATTGAGGCTGCGCTCTACGGCCACGCCCCGAGCCCGGTACGTAGCCATCAGTTCGTCGGCCTGCGCCGTAGTGCAATCGGTATGCTGGAACCATGAGGATTTCATCGGCATCATCCCCCAAAGCTCATCAGCTGCGCAGCGGCGTTGTCCGCCTCGCTACGGCTCTTGAATGTCCTGGACAATATCCAGCGCCACAGGACATCAAGCGCTGCCCTGTAGAGCTGATGAAACTCGGTCTCGTCCATATTGGCGAAGGCTATGCTTCGGGGATGCTTCCGGAGGGTGCCGTCAGGCAGCTGGATGGCGTCGTAATGCCCGGCCTCGATGGTTACCCAGGCTCGATACGCATCGAAGGATTTGCAGGCGCTGATACTTCCGGCGCGCTTGTCGGCGATGCGATCAAGGTACTGCTCAGCAGCATCCAGCAGCGCGGTTTCGCTCCCGCCGAACGAGGCCAGAAACTTCGCATAGCCGGTCACCAGCTTGCGTTCGTTGGATGAGATAGCTCCGCCGGTTGGCTCCCAGTATTCGAAGCCGAGATTCAGTAGAGCGAAGAAACGACGGTGAAAGGCCGGATTGCGAACCTGTTTGAAGTCGGCCACCAGCACGGCGCCGAGCCTACATTTTGAATGCAGAAAATCGCTGGTCTCGGGCGTGGCCGGGATCAGGATTCCTGATGACTGCTTGATGAGTTGTAACTGCGCCATGGTTTTCTCCGTGGCGCATCAGGTCAACGGGTGTTCAGTCCGTTGATATCATAATATCAGAGGGTTGCTTGACGTGGTAGCCGAGGCGGCGAAGAAAACGAGTTCCGGACGACAGATTGAAGATCCCTTCGTCCTCCAGCAGCGGGCGGCATGATACAAGCCCATTTCGGGTATAAACGAGACATCGACTTTCGAACGGCATAGAGCCAATAACCTTGCCGTCTGAACGCCTGATAATGTCATACCAGTCACCCTGCTCCTTACTCTCTTTCACATCTACCCCCTCACTTTGCTATCCACAAATACCCTCTCCCGGCGGGGAGAACTCCACTCCACAGAGCCAAAATAACAAATGGCGCAAATTTCCTAATAGGTTCGCCGGAAGAAAAATTCATTAATCTCTGTAGCACTTTAACCATACAACAAAATACTGTATGTATAAGCAGTATTTATTCGTTTCGGTTAAGTATGCACATGAAATACATGCCTGCGCAAGACCATTCATCTGATTGATTTAAATAAATTTTTACGCTACTTCCGTGTAAAAACCGACCTTATTTTTTAACACTTTCGCGGCGTAGAGAGTGCTGAGGTAAATAACTGATTAGAAAACCCTCACCCCCTATGGGAGAAGGGTGATGCTGCTTTTATGGGTATATTACTGGGGTGACACTTTTTGTCAGGTTGATAATTTGTTGCCGGTCGCCGGTTATTAACTGATCGATTTCATAGATCAATATTCTGATATCGATCGGTATTATCGATCAGGTATCTCGGAAGCCGCTCCGCTGGCTGACGACGGGCGAGAAAAAGGCCTCCTGAGAGGCCTGGTTGTGGTTACTCCGGCGCTGCCTGCTCAACGTCTTCAGCTATAGCGATAACATCCGACAGCCGGACATTCAGCGCGTGTGCAATGCTCTGCAGGCTGGAAAGGCGCGGGTTACCGTGAATGCAGGAATACAGCGTTTTACGGTTAACGCCCATCTTGTCGGCGAGGCCAGAGATGGATAAACCCCTCTCCTTCGCCAGCGCCTGGATGGTCGCGGATAGGGACGTCATTCGGCCTCCTGCCCCGGTGCTGCTGCAACCATCGCAGCCCAACACCACTTGGCCCGGAGCGCCGCCTGCTCGCAGCCACTCATAGCCTCGAATGCTTCCCAGGCTTCTGGGTCGCGGAACTCTTCGCGTAGCTCTGCTTCAAAACCGGCGATGATCATGTCTTCTGTCGGCTCAACCGGCACAGCCACCCACCCATCAGGCACGGCCTGCTGCATGATTTTCTCGTACTCAGCCACCTGAGGGTCTACTGGATACGATAAGTCGCGCTGATTGCCCTGAGGCATGACAACTCCCTGGCGAAGTAACGCATCATGAAGAGCCATTGCGCCGACTTCTCGTTGAGCAGCATCTTCGTAACTAATGCCGTTCGTCTCCATGATGCAGTCCCTGTCGAGATACTCGGTGCATTCATCCAGCGCTTTCCTGATAACTTGCGGTTGCATGGCAGCCAGCGCATCCCGCTGCTTCGTCATTTCGCGCAGCGCCGCGGTGGTGCAGTCCAGCCGTTCGGCCAGCCGCGAAACAATCTTCGCCATATCGATGATCGGCGTGTCGGCGCTCATCGCCTTCGCAAACTGATGACCAACGGCCACCAGCTCTTTGTTGTTCAGTGAATCACTCATGGGATGCTCCTCGGTGCGTGTAACGCTCCATGTCAAAGTCGATAATTGCCCGCTGGTCACGGAAGACACCGCTGCGACCGTGGCGGATAAGTTGGCCCTGCTCTACGGCAGCCCGGATGTACTTCTCGGCGGTGTTACGATGAAGGCCGAACATGGCGGCGACCTCGTTGGTCGTTGCGCGGCCATGCGTTTTCACCAGCTCGATAATCCAGGCGATGAACAGGGAGCGTTCTTTACGAGTTTTGGGCCTTGGCATGATTCGCCTCCTCCACCAGCTGGTTAACGAGATTTTTGTGGCGGCCAACAACCCGGACCGCATCACGCAGTTTCTCCAGGCTCGCCAGTTTGTTTCTGGTGCGGCGGATTTCTCGGGAAATAACCTGGGCCGTCGGGATCACCTGCCCTGCAACATGCCGTTCGGTGAACGCGGGTATCTCGCTGACGAACTGCTCCAGCGGCTTATCGGCATCGGTTAACGCGGGAACTGCAGGCGCTGCAGGTACCGGCTCAGGTTTAGCTGGCACCGACGGCAGTGACCAGGTTACGCCCTTGCCCTGCCCGTTCTTCACAACGACACCCTGGCGCTCGAGCGCGCGCATTGCCGAGGTCATCCCACGCCCGTTGCGATTAACTGCCAGAGCCAACGACGCTGTATCCATGGCGCCGTTCTTCGCCAGCAGCGCCTTGATTACTTCAGGGTCAACGGGATCTGGCGCTACGCCAGGAAGTGCCGGTTTGGACGCTGGTGCCAGCGCGGCGCGTTTTGCATTAGTCACTTTGCCAATGAACCAGCCGCCATCGGAAAAATCACACAGCCCCTGATCGCGCTGTTCGCGCAGCATGTTCAGAGCCTCAACAGGTTCGATATCCAGACGGGCTGCCACTTCGCGGTACGTTGCCCTGCCCATCTTTTCCAGTGCTTGAGTTACTGTTTCCATCGTTTTGCCTTCCGAAAATTATTTAACAGAGCGCAGGTGCGACACGTTCCCGCGATAGCTTGCCCAATCGAAGTTGACCCAGATGCCCGAGTCCATGCGCAGACGATCGATGACCCGCGCGCCGAGTGTGGCAACCAGCTCTTCGTAATTCAGGTTGCTCAGGATGCCTACTGGCTTCATGGCGGAAAGGCGGCGATCGATGACTTGGTTGATGATCACCTTCTCACCGCTCGATCCGCGCTGAATCCCTACCTCGTCCAGCACCAGCAGATCGACGTTGCACAGGTCATTCAGAAGTGACGATTCGGACTGGCCGTCGTCGTAGCATTCGCGCACACGGAGCATCAGGTCAGGGATGGTCACCACCAGAACGGAGTGGCCAGCGGCCAGCAGGTAGTTACCGATCGCCGCCGCCAGGTGGTTCTTTCCGGTCCCCGGCGCGCCGCTGAAGACGAAGCTTGCGAATCCGCCGCCGCCAAAGTTCTGGGCGTAGCTCTTCGCCATGCTGTACGCCTGGCGCTGCTCCGGGATCGACACCTGGTAGTTTGCGAACGAGCAACTGCGGTGCAGAGCCTGGATGCCGGCACGACCAAAAATCTTCTCAGAGCGTGCACGCTGATTCTGCTTGTCGATCTCCTCAGAACGCTTGCGGCCCTCAGCTTCCTGCCATGCCTGCCACTCTTCGACGCTGTTAAATTTCGGCTGTACGCTGGCCGGGATGAACTTCTTCAGGCGCTCAAGCGCACTGCCAGTTCCGATGACGCTTTTCATTTTGCCCCCCTGAAACCCGCTGGAATTTTCTTGTCCGGCTGGGATATGTGATTTACATCCCGGCACGCATTGCGGCTGCTCAGTCCGAATTTCGGCTTGAACAGTCCCTGATAGCCGTTCGCGATACTGGCGTTGATTACGGCTACCGGATCGTGACCTTCGTCCAGGCACTGTTTCAGCAGGCTGAACGCCTTGGTGACAGTCAGCTCGGTTTTGATGGCTTTGCCAGACTGCTGGCGATAGGCGACCCACTCGCTCCAGGACGACGCATCCAGCCATTCAGGAACCGGGATACTCAACGGGTCAAACTTCACCTTCCCCCTTGGGGGATTAGAGGGGGTTAGATCTGTATTTATATTTGTCTTTGGAAGAATGTCTTTGGTGTTCCCTGTTTTCAGGGATCCCTTTCCCTGTTTTTGGGGATGGTTATCCCCGTTTTCAGGGATGGCTGGAGGGGTAAAACTGCTATCCCCGAATTCAGGGATGGTAATAACCCATGTAACAACTTCAGCAGCAGGGAAAGCCGCTGGACACTTCATGCAATTAGGCTTGGCGTAAGCCCATTTATCCAGGTGGGTGTTAATCCCTATGTATCTGGTTTGCCCAATCCGGCGGATGATGATGATGTTCCGGTAAGCCAGATTCAGCACGGCTTCAGAGACATGTTTCACCTTCAGCGTCGTTTTGTCTGCGATGAGGCTGTTGGCGATCCGGTCTGATTTTTTCGACCAGCCATACGTCAGCCGAACGATGGCATTCAGAACGCGGAATTCCCGGCCCGATAGCTCCACGATACACAGGGCATCCTGAATCTGGTTGGCTAAACGCAAATAGCCGTTTTCCAGTTCAGCCATGCGGCTCTCCTGTTTTCCCTGCTGCGCGGGGAATTTGTATATTTCAGCGGTATTTGACATACTGATCTCCGCAATTACCTACCGTTTTTGCACCAGAAAGCCGTTGGTGTTCGAGCACCGCGGCTTTCGCCTTTTTAGAAACTGTCATCACATCACCCCCGGAACCATCGCGGCCAGGCTCGCCAGAACCGGGCCGAGGGAATCAGTTGGAAGGAAACGCAGTAAAGCCTCTGCTGCTTCACGAACCTCCTTTTCCAGTCGCTGAATTGGCTGCCCAAGCAGCTTTGCCTGATGCGCCTCTCCGCATTCTTTGATGGCATCTGCGATCAGCTCTTCATTCGTTTTGCCCGTCACCAGGCCGAACTCACGCGCTACTGCTTCGTTATCACGAGCCATCACTGCCACGATCGCCGGAGTCAGCATCTCCAGGTACTTGTCATACTTCGGCCCGGTGTTATTAATCATTCGGAAGAAGTTAACTTTGGTGCCATGCACCGAACCGGCCAGCAGCAGGCCGCGACCACCACAGGCAAACCACTCTTTCGCAACCAGCTGCGAGATGTAGTTTTGCGCATCGCCGGGCGTTGCCCTATTCCAGGCTTTTACAGCCTCCCGGATGTTTGAGAGTTTGCACGATTGCCGCGGAAGCTCTTGATATTTCGATGTCACCCGGCTTGGGGCTGGGCTGCTATCATGGTTAAAAATTCGTGTTTGCATTGTCAGTGCTCCTACTTTGGTAAACCGTCAGTGGGATTTGGGTAGAGATCGGGGCGCAGTTCGTGGGGAGTTACGCCTGTCATTTTGAAAATTGGAAAGATGTAGCTTGGCGGGACGATCCCGTGGTCACGATTCTTCCAATGACTTACAGACATACTCGTCACACCAAGCGCAATGCTGAGCTTTCTGGCGGAGCCAGCGGCTTTAATTGCTTTATCGAGTGCGGACATGTGCTTCTCCTGCTTATTGATAGCAGAAGTAAACCACAGATTTATACTTCATGCAAACTATGGATTTATTGTGTGTATAAACCAAATATTTACAATGACCCTATGAGAAAAGAAGAACCCAACCTCGTTCTGATAGAACGCCTTACTGAGATCACTGATCGCGGCGTTACCAAAGCAGACATGGCACGAATAGCTGGAGTCACCCCTCAGGCCGTGAACGGCTGGTTCAAAAAAGGCGTGATCAGTAAGAAATCGGCACTGGCCATAGCCGACGCTGTTGGCATTTCTGTCGCCTGGCTACTCGGTGAGGATGTTGGGGAGAAAGACGGGCTCAAGCCGGACGAACAGCGCCTGCTGGAGCTTTACCGCCAGCTGCCGGAAGAAGAACAACAGAACATGCTTCGCATTTTTGCGCTTCGCCTGAAAGAGCTGGATGAGCTGTATGAGAGGTACATGAAGGGGCGGATTCGGTCGCAGGAAGGTTAAAGCTGTCTTAATCAAACTCTGTAACCTAGCAAGACGTTGTTATGAAATGATTTTTGGTATTATTGTGAAGTAGTCGAGCATTGGATGCCTAATTCGATTGACGGCAGCTCTACCCTACTCAACAATGTAGTTGTGTTTATATGTATTCTTTAAAGCAGGTGGTGGCATGGCCGTTGTTGAACTTCAATTGTCCAGAACGATGATTGATTGGATAGCAGACACCCAAGGACTTTCCCTCGAGGCCCTTGCGGAGCAGGTCATGCCAAAAAAAACTCATAAATTTCTCAATGGTATCGTTAGTAAATCTGGGGCGGAAAAACTTGCGAAAATTGGTGGAGTTCCTTTTGGTTTTCTTTTCCTCGATACGCCTCCGATAGCAGAGCCCCCTAAAATTCCTGACTTACGCCAAACATTCAATTCTCAAGCCTTGGGTAAAAATTTCTTTGATGTTTATCATGACATTGAGTATAAACTCGAATGGTATAAAGAATATTTAAAGGAAAATGGCAGTGACCAGAAAATTGAATTCATAGGTAAATTTAAATATCATAAAAACCTATCCCATGAAATCGTTGCTCAGGATATTGTTAATACAATCAAGTTTAGTCTTGAAAAAGAAATTAAAGCAGTAACTATTGATAGTTATTTCTCTAAAGCCTCCAGACTGATAGAAAACGCTGGTATTTTAGTGTTTAAAAATGGCGTTGTCGGTAACAATAACAATAGAAAGTTAGATACCAAAGAATTTAGAGGCTTTTGCATAGCAGATAGCATAGCACCTATTGTTTTCGTAAATGCTTCAGATGCAATGTCTGCTCAAGTCTTTACACTATTCCATGAAGTTGCTCATTTATGGTTAGGAGTTGATGGTGTTTCTGGTTGGGATACTGAGAAAAGCGTTGAGGCTTTTTGCAATAAGGTCGCGGCAGAAATACTCATGCCCCGCTCTTTATTCATGTCTGCCTGGAACGCTGATTTCGATGAAGATGATGTATATAAAATTAAAAATGTATCTCGTCAATTCAAAGTTAGTAACTTTGCCTGTGCAATTAGAGCATTACAATTAGGGCTCATAGATAGCAGTACACTTGAATATATAAAGTTAGAAGCTAACAACAAGCCTAAAAGAGAATCCTCTGGCGGTTCCTTTTTCAACACACTTCCAGTCCGAAACAGTCATAAATTAACAAATATAATAGTTTCTCGCGCAATGTCTCAACAATTGCCACTCCGAGAAGCGGGTGTTCTGCTAAATGTAAAAGCAGATACAGTAGTTGATTTTCATAAAAATAGAGAATCTCTATGAATCCAAGTGGGAAATTTTTAATTGACAGTAACGTCTTCATAGAGGCGAAAAACTTTGCTTATAATTTTCATTATTGCAAAATTTTCTGGGACTTTCTCCTTGCTTTGCATGGTAAGGGATTAGTCTATAGTATTAACGCTGTAAAAAAAGAACTATGCATTAAAGAAGATCCTTTGTATCACTGGATTAAAGATGAAATTCCACCATCATTTTTTGAAAATGAACTTACTTCAATTACTAATTATGCGAAACTTATTAATTGGTCAATGACCTTGGATGTAACACCAAAGGCTAAAAGTGATTTTGCAAATCAAGATAAAGCTGATGCATTTCTGATTGCGCACGCCATGACCCATGGCTTTACTATAATTACCCATGAGAGGCCATCTGGCGGCACTCCTAAAAAACGAATAATGATCCCAGATGCCGCTGCAATACATGGAGTAAAGACGCTGACACTTTATGAGTTTCTTCCAACGTATGCGAGCCATAATTTTTCATTAAAATAAATAACCCGGCCACTGCGCCGGGTTTTTCATTTCCACATCAATATGTTAAGATATTTCTGATTGCAATCAGTGGAAATGAAAAAATGAAAAAAGTATTAGCTGTGGCGCTTGGGGCGCTTTTACTTACAGGATGTACGGTTCGTGTGGCTGATCTGACTGTAGCAAGTACCAAAAACTACAACCTCAATGGTGGTAAGTTCTATAAAGGTAAGCGTGTAACAGCTGAAGACAGTTATGCAGTTATTCTCTTCCCTACTGGAATTCCTAACGTCAAAACCGCTGCAGACCGAGCAATTGAAAAGGATCGTTGCGCTGTTGGGCTGACCGATGTGGTTGTCACCCAACTTAACCACGCATTCATCTTCGGTAAAATCGGCCTGAGAGTTGAAGGCAATCTCGTGATTGACCGTAGCTTACCAGGGTGTGAGAACGCCAGTTAATGATACCCCGGCCATTGCGCCGGGTTTTTTATCCTAACGCACCAGCTCTGTCGCAAAAATACCAGTCAGCCCTCCCCTAATCCCGACCTTAGCGTCGGTTTTTTTTTGCCTGCGATTCGGCAGGCGCGTCACAAAACCCAACCATATAAACCTCAGATTTACAATTACCCTTAACCTTGAGTTGACATGAATATAAACCAGTGATTTAATCTAACTCACCAAGACGCACAACGAACCACCTAGGCATGGAGCCCACGAAGTAGCCGCCGACGGCATACGAATAGTCGGATGAGGTGGAGTGATTAACGCGCATCAGGTTAAAGAAACGTTCCGCCAGCCTGGCGACAAGGGCAAATGAGGGTGACCATGATTGACTACGCACGTAAACCAGCACGGCAGCAGGCCGTAAAACTGAGTTGTATTGGGGCGTTTATTCGCCGCCTCTGTTACCTCCTGGCACAGAAGGGGAATCCTGATGTGTGAATCGAAGAAATGCGCGTACTGCCGCAAACCTATCGAGCAAGGGAAAGAAGTAAAAAACGTATTGCTCTTCATCCGCGGCGCCCAGCTGGCGCGCGAAGAACTCGATTATTGTTCCAAGCGTTGCGCTTCGTACGACCAGATGGCTCACGAAGCCTAACGTAAAACCCGCGCAAGGCGGGGTCTACGTCCGGTGCCACCGACCAAAGTTACACCGGAATTTATACCAAAACCAAAAACACACCCAATGGGCGCTATCTCTGGCCCGGGGATCTTACATCTAAAAATGAGGATCTGACATGGAATTTTTCTACGTGGTTAAGGCCACTCAGAAATCCGGCAAGCAAGATGCAGTGATTTGGTTCACTGCTAAATCCGAAGCGCGCGCCGCTCTGACGCTCGATGTTGAGCTGGAAGAAGCTGGTATCGAAACTGGCCGCGGCAAAGACTACGCCAAGCCTGTCCGCACCGACTTCCCGGTGTTCAATGACCTGCCGGAAGAAAGCACCATCGATTACACCTGGTGCAAGCGCTACGCCCTGGCCGACGACCAGCGCACCTGGAACGTGATCCCAGGCGCCACGTCTCAGGGCGAAACCACCCCTACCCCGGCGACCACCAGCGATGCGGAACAGACTGCCGCGCCGGTAACCTCCACTGATACCGCAGACGCCGGCAAAACTTCCCTGCTGGAAAATCGCACCCCGGCTGTCCGCTTCGCCGTCCATCTGCTGGGTGACAAATACCTCTCGGAGATTAGCCAGGAGCAGCAGATAGTCGCCAACGAACTGGCGACCGATGAGGGAAATATTTACTTCCAGACCCTGCTGCAGGCCAAAAATGACGTTGCTGATATTGCCGATCTCAGCCTGCATGCGGAGTGGAAACTGGTGCAGGCCGTCAAAGACGTTTTCCCGCAGGACAATGAACACGAATCCGCGCTGCTGGCCACCTTCATGACGGGCTGGATTAAAGCCGATGACCGCAACCAGCTGGTTGAGGACTGGAAGAGTGGAAAGCTTCCGGCCAAGCCTGAAGAACCCGAATTCTGGTATGAAAACGGCCTGCGTGTACTCAAAAATGGCGATGAATTCACTCGCTATGCGGTTTGCAAACTGCCATTTCGTCAACAGCTTCTGGCTCAACTCACGGCGGACGAACTGCGCCATCATGTCACCCGCGGCGAACATGCGGAACTGCACGCACTGGAAATGGATACGGATAATGGTTATGTCCAGACCCTTCTCCTTGCTGCTGAAAGTTGCCCAGAGTTGAAGGATTTCGATACCAAGGCCCTGTGGAGTTATACCAACGCGATCCGACAAGTATTCATCCAGGAAAAACGTCACGAGCTGGCTCTGGTTCTTCGCTTCACCAGAATGTGGGTGGCTACTGAAGACTGTGACCACGAAACCCTGACCACTGATTGGGCTGCCGGCCATCGCAATGATAATGTCGGTACTCCAAAAGACCAGGAATCAGTAGACCCGCAACCTTCTGAGCCCTATAAGCGCGCAGTGCCGCAGAACATGGCGAACCTGAGCATCGAGATTGCGATCGCCATGCTGTACCCGGATGCCGTACCCGGGAAAATCAACCGTTCGCAGCTGATGGCCGCCAAAGAACTGGCTGACAAAAAAGATGATGCCCACTCCAGGGCGCTCAAGATTCTCGGCAAAACCTCTGACATTACTGATTACAACGCTGACAGTATTTTTGGTGTTGCCCGCGCTCTCCCCTGGAGTGGAGAGGTAACGACTGTCGAACTGCGTAAACAGGTTCGTGAATGGTTCACAGCGAACGGCATCTATGAAAACGGCGAACGTTCAAAAGGCTATCCGGAGTGGGATGAAGATCCTCGTGCCGGTCGTCGGTCCACAGTGGAAGCAACAACCAGCGAAGAAGTTAACCAACAACTGGCGGCTGACCGCGGCGAATTTGTAGAAGGTATCAGCGACCCAGAAGATCCGAAGTGGGTTAAAGAGGACCTGACCGCCGCCAGCCAGCCGCAGGTCGCAAACCTTGGTGGCGGCATGTTCTCCATCGAAGGCCTGATGAACGAAAACCAACCACAAACAGATGACCGTTTACCGGTTACAGAGGAGACCACCAGCGATGTGCAGATGGAAGAGACTGACCCGGCGGAAGGAGAAAGTGTTAACGCGGTTCCACCAGGCGAAAGCGCTGATGCAGCTGATCCGCAAACAGTTGCCCTGAACCCGACTGAGGTTCTGGCCGCCGCGGCGCCGGAGCTGGCGAACGCCACACAGCTGGAAGTAACCACCGAAGCGCCGGAGGAAACCGCCAGCGCGCCGGAATACCCAGCTTACTTCGAACCGGGCCGCTATGTGAGCCTGCCGAATAACGTTTATCACGCAGCGAACGGGATCAGCAGCACCCAGGTGAAAGACGCGCGCGTCAGCCTGATGTACTTCAACGCGCGCCACGTCGCCAAGACCATCCCGCGCGAAGGTTCCAAAGTGCTGGATATGGGCAACCTCGTGCATGCGCTGGCGCTGCAGCCGGAAAACCTCGATGAAGAGTTCAGCGTGGAGCCGGTGATCCCAGAGGGGGCATTCACTACTGCGGCGACCCTGCGCGCCTTTATCGACGAGCACAATGCCAGCCTGCCGGCGCTGCTGAGCGTTGACGATATCAAAGCGCTGCTGGAAGAGCACAACGCCACCCTGCCCGCGCAGGTACCGATGGGCGGCAGCCTGGAAGAAACTGCGCAGAGCTATATGACGCTGCCAGCTGAGTTTCAGCGTATCGAGGCAGACCAGAAGCAGACCGCTGCCGCGATGAAGGCCTGCATCAAAGAGTACAACGCCACTCTGCCTGCGCCGGTGAAAACCAGCGGCAGTCGCGACGCGCTGCTGGAGCAGCTGGCGATCATCAATCCTGACCTGGTGGCGCAGGAAGCGCAGAAACCAGCACCACTGAAAGTGTCCGGCACCAAAGCGGAGATGATCCAGGCGGTGAAGTCCGTTAAGCCGGATGCGGTATTTTCTGACGAACTGCTGGATGCGTGGCGCGAGAACCCAGGCGACAAAATCCTGGTGACTCACCAGCAGATGGAAACGGCGCTGGCCATTCAGAAAGCCCTGCATGAGCATCCGACCGCCGGGAAACTGCTGCTACACCCTGATCGCGCTGTCGAGACGAGCTATTTCGGTATCGACGAAGAGACCGGGCTGGAAATCCGCGTGCGCCCGGATCTGGAAATCGACATCGACGGCGTGCGGGTCGGCGCTGACCTGAAAACCATCAGCATGTGGAACGTGAAGCAGTCCGGCCTGCGCGCCCGCCTGCACCGGGAAATCATCGACCGCGATTACCACCTCAGCGCGGCTATGTACATGCAGACCGCTGCCCTGGACCAGTTCTTCTGGATCTTCGTCAACAAAGACGAGGGTTACCACTGGATCGCCATCGTTGAAGCCAGCGAAGAGCTGATTGAGCTGGGCATGCTCGAGTATCGCCAGACAATGAACCGCATCGCTAACGCGTTCGACACTGGCGAATGGCCAGCGCCGATCACCGAAGACTACACCGACGAACTGAACGACTTCGACCTGCGCCGCCTTGAAGCGCTGCGCCTGGCTTAATGGAGAGAATGACCATGCAAAACACCAACATTATCGCTGCTGAACAGACTCCGAATACCATCTCTGCCAGCAACGCAGTATTCAACGTGCAGGCACTCGGCCAGCTGACCGCCTTTGCTGAGCTGATGGCGCAGTCTGCTGTGACTGTACCGAAGCACCTGGCAGGGAAACCTGCCGACTGTATGGCGATCGTCATGCAAGCCATGCAGTGGGGCATGAACCCTTACGCCGTGGCGCAGAAAACGCACCTGGTCAACGGCGTGCTGGGTTACGAAGCGCAGCTGGTCAACGCGGTGATCTCCAGCTCCAGCGCCATCGTGGGCCGCTTCCATTACAAATATGGCGGCGACTGGGAAAAGATCGCCGGCAAGAAAGACGGCCGCGATGAGCTGGGCCTGTTTGTCCGGGTTGGCGCTGTCCTGCGCGGCGAAACTGATATCACCTGGGGCGAGAATATCTATCTGGCCGACATCACCACCCGGAACTCACCGCTGTGGAAAACGGCGCCCAAGCAGCAGATCGCTTATCTCGCGGTGAAGTACTGGGCGCGCCTGTACTGCCCTGAGGTCATCCTCGGCGTATACAGCCCGGATGAAGTTGAGCCGCGCACCGAAAAGGAGATCAACCCGGCACCCGCCCAGCGCGTGAGCCTGGCTGATATCAAAGGTGACAGCGTAACAACCACTCACAGCGCGCAGGAATCGGCCGCCAACGTTGATGCCTTGGCGGATGAGTTCCGGGATCGCATTGAGAAGGCAGAAACACTCGATGAAGCTACCAGCGTCGGCAATGAAATCAATGACTCCAAAGCCGCGCTCGGCACCACCCTGTTTACGGAGCTGAAGAATAAGGCGACGCGCCGTTATCACCTGGTGAAGCACCGCAATGCGGTTGACGCAGCGATTAACTCCCTGCCGCAGTCTGGCGAGCCGGGCGCAGCTGAGCAATTCGCGGAAGCTGAGCGCCTGCTGGCGACGGCGAAGCGCCACCTGAGTGAAGAGCTGCACGATAAGTTCAGCATCACCCTGGCAGATATGAAACCGGAATACGTGGCTTAAGGGAGGCGGGAGGGTTCGCCCTCCCGGTAACGAGATGACGAAAATTACAGAACGCGGAATGATTTTCAACGGAGAGATGGTGCGGGCGATTCTGGATTGCCGAAAGACGCAGACCCGGCGCCCGGTTAAGTTCCCGGTAATCGATAAGAACATGGGCTGTGAGTTAGCAGGAAATGAATTGGCCGGTGAGATGGCGGCGGGCAACTACTGGAATAGTCCGTTCGGTAAGCCAGGCGATCGCATCTGGGTGCGGGAAACGTGGGCAGAAGCAGGTGCCGGGGCGCCGGATCTGAAGATCTACCGGGCGAACTACCCTGCGCATGTGCCTTCGCATTACGAGAACGTACCGCCGGCTGAGGATATACGCTGGCGTCCATCCATCCACATGCCGCGCTGGGCCAGCCGCATTCTGCTGGAGATCACTGGTGTGCGGGTAGAGCGGTTGAACAGCATCAGCGAAGAAGATGCAAAAGCCGAGGGCGCTCCGACTGAATGTTGCGTCATTGGTGATAAGCACTTCCTTGGTTTCCGTAGCCTGTGGAAATCCATTTACGGCGACGACAACTGGCAGGCCAACCCGTGGGTCTGGGTGATCGAGTTTAAGCGTATCGAAGGAGATGACCATGCGACTGATTAACCGCAGCACACAGTCACCGCTGGCGCGTCAGGCCTGCGACATCGCCCTGGCGGCCCATCAGGAACGTTACGGCAATTACGGGCGCAGCCGGATGAAAGAGACATACACGGTGCGGGTGGAAGGAGTCAAGGTCTGGGTGGAGGTGGTGAACCGCAAAGCAAGCTACGTGGCCACAGCTATGACCGGCATGCGCCGCCTGCGATCTTTACCAGGCCAAGCCGCCTGATATTGAAATATCACAAACACTTTTCCGGCAACTTTATAATGAGTTGTCGGAAGCAGGAGGTTATATGGCCAAGCTTCTAAATTTACAGGAATGGGCAGACCTGACTTACTCAAAGCCGCCTTCCCTTTCCACTCTTCGCCGCTGGGCACGAGAGGGCCGCATCTATCCTGCGCCTGAACTCCACGGAAAAGAATATAAGGTTCAGCAAGACGCCACATATGTGGACCCGAGCAAAAAGAACCTGCGTCAAAAACCTAAGCACCTGAAGCTGCCAACTGGCGGTACCTTACTGGAGAGACTGACTCATGGCGAAAAGGCCAGTTCGTTACGACGCTAATCTGCCCCGTAACCTGACCTATCGCAAAAGAGACAGGCTTTACAGTTGGCGAAATCCGACAACCGGCCAGGAAATATCTCTTGGCCGGATCGACAGAAAAGACGCCGTCGCCCAGGCAATCGAAGCCAACAACTACATCGACCAGAACTACCTCCCGTCCTCACTTCTGGACCGCATTAAAGACGCGCCGACTTTCACGGTGTCGGCGTGGCTTGAGCGTTACGAGGTAATTCTGGAGCGAAGAGAGCTGAAGCCCAATACGATGAAGGTCAGGCGAAATCAGATCGCCACTATTAATGATGAGTTCGGCCGCACGCCGCTGTCGTCAGTCAGCACAAAGGACATATCGAACTTCCTGGAGTCTTACATCCTATGCGATAAGAAGAGCATGGCTGCCGGCTTGCGTTCGGTACTGTTGGACATATTCAGGGAGGCAATCGTGGAGGGGCATATAGAGAGGAACCCGGCGGAGCCGACACGAACGCCGACGCCGAAGGTTAAACGTGAGCGTTTGCTGCTCGAGCATTTTGTTGTGATCAGGGAGGCGGCTTTCACTCATTCGGAATGGCTGCCCAATGCGTGCGATCTTGCCCTGGTTTCTGGTCAGCGCCGCGAAGATATTTCGCTTTTCCGTTTCAGTGATGTAAAAGAAGACAGGTTGTTCGTTACTCAGGAAAAGACCGGGCACAAGTTAGCGCTCCCTCTCGATTTGAGACTGGAGGCCGTCGGCCTGGTCCTGGGGGATGTGATCGAGCGCTGCAGGGTGAATAATCCGACTGATTTTATGCTTTATTCACCAGTAAGGCGCGGCGGGAGAAAGCCGGGGCCGTTAACCCCCGACGGATTAACGCAGGCGTTTGCCGACGTTCGTGATGCGACTGCTTTAAAATTTGGGCCTAACCCGCCTCCGTACCATGAGATCAGGAGCTTGGCGAGCAGACTCTATGAAAAGGAACGTGGCGAGGATTTTGCACAGCGATTACTGGGCCACAAAAATTTAACAATGACGAAAAAATACCTGGACGCACGCGGTGCAGAGTATGTTATGGTTTAGACAGGATATGGACATTTCGAGTAATATTCGTGGGATTTCGTGAGGACACCGAAAAAACCCATATAAAACAAAGACATAAAAAGAGACCGAATACGATTCCTGTATTCGGTCCAGGGAAATGGCTCTTGGGAGAGAGCCGTGCGCTAAAAGTTGGCATTAATGCAGGCTAAGTCGCCTTGCACTTTAAGAATAGATGACGACGCCAGGTTTTCCAGTCCGCAGCAAAAGTGGCCTGAAAAAAAGCGTTAGTCTCTCCTTAAACATAAAAACCGCAATGCTTCCGAAGAGAAGCCTGCGGTTTTTTTATTGGAAGCGGGAAGCTAGCAGAGCGTCTTCGCGCGCTCGATAAATGGCGCCAGGCTCATCTTTTGCCCCGGGTTTGCCGGATCGTCAATCTGAATAACCGAGATGGGCTGGCCGTTGCTTTTACCGCTGTCGACCTGCTGCTGCGCCACGTCGTTCAGGGGATACTGCACCAGGGTGCTGGGGTTAATGGCATAGAGCGCGTGTCCCGGACGGCAGGTCAGCATCACCTCTTCACGGTTGAACGCCCATTTGTCTTTACCCACTTCGAACCGGCTGACGGTGATCACCTGCGGAGCTGCCAGTGCCGCGCCGGAGCAGGCCAGCAATAAGAAAGAAAGTACTGTTTTTTTCATTGTATTCCACCTCGTCAGAAGGGTTCCCAGGTCGCGAACAGGCTGACTGCCGCCAGCACCAGCGCCCCCAGCACAACCTCACTCTGCGTCATCCTGATAAAATAGCGTTGCTCGCGTCCGTCGCCAGAACGAAACCGCGGCACCAGAACATACCGATTCACCAGGGCAATTACCACCATCATTACCACCAGCGCACATTTCACCAACAGCATTTTCCCCCAGGCCGAGTGCCACGGCAGTACCCACCCCTGGATCAGTACAATATTTGCCATTCCGGTGAGGATCACCCCCGCCACCGCCAGATGCCCGTAGCGCGAGAAGCGCATCATGGTGTGAACGGCGGCTCGCCGCCAGCGTCCACGGGACAGGCGCAGGCAAAACAGCAGCGGCAGCAGGCCCCCCAGCCAGCCTGCGGCACATAAAAGATGCAGGCCATGGTTGCTGCGCTGCATCAGGCCCGTTATCCCATCATGCAACGCCGCATGCCCGGTTCCTGCCAGCAGGAAAAACTGCGCAGCGGTAAAGAACAGCATCAGCAGCATGGTTTTTCCCGGCTGCATCCAGGCGACCCAGAGTGTAATCAGGGCCAGGATCATCTGCCATAACCAGATCCGTCCAAAATGGGTCGTGAGTACCGCCTGCCAGATAGATGGGCTGACCACATCTGGCCAGCCGTTACCCATCATGCCGCCCTGTAGCGCCAGCATCATCAGCGCCGCGAGCAGGCTGATAAACGCGATCTTTTTTTGCTGGCCGCGAAAGCGACGCACCATCAGCCGCCGCAGCGCAACGGGGGCCAGCCATGCACCGTACAGGGCATTGCCAAACAGCACCATCAGGGCAGCAAAATGCGCGAAGCGCAGCGTAACGTAGCAGAACGCCAGCATCTTACTTCACGCTAAAACGGTAGCTGCCCTCGGTCTTATGACCATCTACGGAGACCACATGCCACTTCACCTGATAAGTACCCGCCGTCAGTGAAGAGGTCATCGGCACGATCAGCTGGGTCGGGTCTTTCTCGTTGCGTTTTACCGCCCCGAGTGCGACGGGCTGCTGTTTATCATCGGTGAGGATGACGCCGCTAAAACGGGGTTCGATCCCCTCGGAGAAGTTCAGGGTCAACGCCTGAGGCGCCGCATCTACAGCAGCGTCTGCCGCGGGATATTGATGCTGTAAATGAGCATGAGCAAAAACAATGGGTGTCGTGAGCGTCGCCAGCAGCAACGTCAGGGTGCAGGTAAGGTGTTTAGTCATCACATATATTCCTTTTTGTTATGCCTGATTACCAGAGGATAACGCTGTATAATGGTCCAGTCGAGGATCATCCTGCCCGGGCTTGTCAACGCCCCGCCGTTTGGGTAACGTTGGCCCGCAAATGAAGGAGACGGTAATGCATATTAATCTCGCCACCCTCCCCCAGGAGGAGATGGACAAAGTGAATGTTGATTTGGCGGCCGCAGGTGTGGCGTTCAAAGAGCGCTATAACATGCCGGTGATCGCCGAAGTGGTGGAGCGTGAGCAACCGTCGCACCTGCGTGACTGGTTTCGGGAGCGCCTGATTGCCCATCGATTAAACTCCGTCAACCTCTCACGCCTGCCGTGGGAGCCAAAAGTTAAGTAAGCTTAACCAGCGTTACATTTCCTTACACCGTTTATGCCAGGATAGAAATCCATGTTATATTCATGGACTTTATGAATCTCTGCGACTCGGTGTATAAGGAAATCACGATGTCTCACTGGAATATTGCTGCCGCACAGTACCGCCTGAACCATCACCGCGTTGATGAACACATCGCGCATCACCTGCGTTTTATCTCCGCCGCCTCGAAGCTTGAGTGCAATTTAGTGCTTTTCCCGGAGCTCTCTTTAACGGGCCCTGCCCTGCCCGATGGCCAGCTTCCTGCCCCGCCCGACAGCCATCAGCTGGCGCCGCTTGTTGATGCCGCCTGCGCCCATAACGTCTCGGTGATTGCCGGAACGACCGTAGAAGTGAGGGGAGAGCGCCAGCCTGGCCTGGCCTGGTTTACCCCGGACCAGCCTGATGCCGCCCTTTATCCCCATGGCGCAGGGGCCTGCCTGGAGAGCAGGCATGGTGGCCTGAGTATCGTTGATTCTCACCCCGATTTGCCCAATATCGCTCCCGATGCCGCCCTGTTTACCCGCGGCATGGCGGTAAGTGAAACAGGCTGGTCAGCCACCTTTTCCCAGCTACAGCGTTTTGCCCATCGCTATGCTATCGCCGTATTGATGGCGAACCGTGATGGCGGGAGCGCGCTGTGGGATGCCCGTGGGCAATTAATCGTCCGCGCCGATCGGGGTGAGCTATTATTGACCGGGCGCTTTGTTGAGCAGGGTTGGCAAGGTGATATCATTCCATTACGCTAAGCCTTTTACGGCCAGGAGAGAGCCATGCTACGTGTCATCGACACCGAAACCTGTGACCTGCAGGGGGGGATTGTGGAAGTGGCATCTGTCGACGTTGTGAACGGGCAGATCGTCAATCCACGCAGCCATCTGGTACGTCCGGATCGCCCCATCAGCCCGCAGGCGATGGCTATCCACCGCATCACCGAGGCGATGGTCGCCGATAAACCCTGGATTGAAGAGGTGATCCCGCAGTACCACGGGAGCGCCTGGTATGTGGCGCACAATGCCAGCTTCGATCGCCGTGTACTGCCCGAGATGCCCGGAGAGTGGATCTGCACCATGAAGCTGGCGCGACGCTTATGGCCGGGCATTAAATACAGCAATATGGCGCTCTACAAATCGCGCAAACTGAGCGTCCGGACGCCGGAAGGGCTGCACCACCACCGGGCCTTGTATGACTGCTACATCACCGCCGCGTTGCTGATCGATATCATGAACACCACCGGCTGGACGCCGGATGAGATGGCCGACATCACCGGACGCCCGGCGCTGCTGACCACCTTTACCTTCGGCAAATACCGCGGCAAAGCGGTGGCGGAAGTGGCAGACAAGGATCCGGGCTATCTCCGTTGGCTGTACAATAACCTCGACAGGATGAGTCCCGAGCTGCGTCTGACGCTGAAGCACTATCTGGGCGGATCCTGATCGGCCTCTGCCGCCTGGCTGGTTAACGTCTCCTGGGCCAGGCCAACCAGAAAGGCATACTCCAGGGCCACCCCTTCGTAGGATTTGAAGCGACCGGATTTCCCGCCATGCCCGGCATCCATATCGGTGCAGAGCAGCAGTAAATTATTGTCGGTCTTCATTTCCCGCAGCTTCGCCACCCACTTCGCGGGCTCCCAGTACTGAACCTGGGAGTCATGTAAACCGGTGGTAACCAGCATGTGAGGATAGGCTTTCGCGCCAACGTTATCGTAGGGGCTGTAACCTTTCATGTAGCGATAGTAGGTCTCATCCTGCGGATTGCCCCACTCTTCATATTCACCAATGGTCAGCGGGATAGATTCGTCCAGCATGGTGGTCAGGACATCCACAAACGGCACCTGCGCTATCACCCCTTTAAAGAGTCCTGGACGTTCGTTAATCACGGTGCCCATCAGCATGCCGCCCGCGCTGCCGCCCATGGCAAAGCACTGTTTGCGATCGCCATAGCCCAGCTCCAGCAGTCCCTCGCAGACATCCAGGTAGTCATTGAAGGTGTTTTTCTTTTTCAGGAATTTGCCATCTTCGTACCATTTTTGCCCCAGCTCGCCGCCGCCGCGGATATGGGCGATGGCGAAGACAAACCCCCGGTCGAGCAGGCTCAGGCGGCTACCGCTGAAATCCGCGTCAATACTGGAGCCGTACGAGCCATAGCCGTAGATGAGGATCGGGTTTTTACCTTTGCGAAAATGGTGCTTGTGATAGACCAGCGAGACGGGCACTTCGGTGCCGTCGCGGGCGACAATCCATACGTGCTCGCTGCGATAAAGATCGGCGTTAAACCCTTTCACCTCAGCCTGCTTCAGCACCCGGCGCTGCCCGGTGTCCATGTCCAGTTCAAACAGGGTGTCCGGGGTGGTCATAGAGGAGTAACCGTAACGCAGGCGCGACGTTTCCGGCTCGGGGTTATAGCCAATCCAGGTGACATAGGCGGGGTCGTCAAAGGCGATGCCAATCACTTCGCGGGTTTTACGGTTGATTTGCCGCAGGCTGGTGAGCCCGCGCTGGCGCTCTTCAACCACCAGCCAGTCGGTAAAGAGGGTGAAGCCTTCAAGCATCACCTGATCCCGCGGCGGGATCAGCACTTCCCATTTGCGTTCATCTCGTACCTTGGTCTTATAGAGGCCAAAGTTTTTCCCCTCCCGGTTGGAACGCAAATAGAAGGTGTGCTGGAAGTGATCGAGGCTGTACTCATGATCCTTGCGACGCGGCATAAAGCACAGCGGCTGAGCGTCCGGCAGCTCGGCATCCAGCAGCAGCACCTCAGTAGTGGTGGCGCTGGCGAGAAAAATAATCACATAGTGTTTGGAGGTGGTTTTATGCAGGCTGACGTAAAAGGTTTCGTCTTTCTCCTCATATACCAGTTCATCACTTCTCGATGAAGTACCGACCGTATGCCGCCAGACCTGATAAGGATGCAGGGTAGTGGCGTGCTTTTTGATGTAGTAGACGGTTTCAGAGTCGTTGGCCCAGATAAAGTCGGGTGAAACGTTATCGAGCATCTCCGGATACCAGTTGCCGGTCTCCAGATTGCGGAAACGCAAACCATACTGTCGTCGGGAGAGGTAATCTTCCGCCAGCGCCATGATGGCGTTATCCGGCGATACCGCCATGCCGCCCAGGGTATAAAACTCGCTGTGCGCCGCACGCTGGTTGGCATCCAGCAGCGTCTCCCACTCTTCCCATTCGGCGCAAAGTACCGACTGGCGCTGGTAGATGGCATATTCGTTTCCGGGCTCATAAATGTGCCGGTAACGATAGCCATTTCGACTCCAGGGGGCCGAGACGTCACGCTGCGGGACACGCTCAACCATTTCGCTGAGCAGACGATCCTGCAGCGCCTGCTGCGTCGCCATGATCCTTCGGCCATAGTCGTTTTCGTCGTGGAGGTAGTCCAGCACCTCCGGCTTTGAGCGGGTATCGTCGCGCAACCAGTAATAGTTGTCGATACGCGTGTCACCGTGCATGGTGAGAGCGTGCGGTATGCGTTGGGCTTTAGGTGGCATGGCGTTATGATTCTTCTACGTTTAACACCCTATAAGGTTGGCAAAACATGCGCACGATGCAAGCGAAACGGCTCCGCAAGGCGTAAAAAACTAGCCGGGGAGCGCTTGTTTTTGCTGGCGAATATCCTGCTCGATCCCATCCCGCACGTCTGCCGGGATTTTCAGCGCATCGCCCAGCGCATTAAGATAGCTGCGCTCCATAAAGTGATCGATATCGATAGCCGCACAGCTCAGGAAGTAAAGTTCGAGAGCCTCCTCTTCATTCTGGATCCCCTGGGCCAGACGTGCAGGATCGAGCGGTTCCTCAATAGCACGTGCCACCAGCGCCCTGCCCTGTTCTTCCACGCCCGCTTCGCGCAACTGCTGCTCGATGGCCGCCCGCTCTTTATCGTCGATGTGCCCGTCACTCTTTGCGGCAAAGACCAGCGCCAGGATCAACCTTTCGCTGCGCACGTCCAGCGGCGACGCCTGCTGGCCAAACTGCGGCTCGCCCTGATGCGCGCTGCGAATTCTCTCTTTGTACTTGTTCCAGAGCACGGTACCGGCAACGGCACCGCCCCCGGCAAGCAGCGCGCCGGTGCCATATTTGCTCAGTAATTTACGCGAGGATTTATTCGCTACCAGTAATCCGGCCAGGCCGCCAAGCGCACCCGGCGTCAGCAGTTTGCTCAGGCCTTCACCGGATGACGACCCTTTCTGCCCGAGCAGAGACTGTAATTGATTCAGCCAGTTTGACATGTTTACCCTCACTTAACGGTGGATGAATTTCACAGCGTAAGCGAGGGGATGTCAGGAAATGTCTATGGCGACAAAAGAAGCGAAAATTCACCTCTTCGACGACTGATACTGCGCGCTACCCGCTTTACAGTCGATCTTCACCTGATAATGGATATCGGTGTTTTTGCCTCGCACCGTCAGCGGTACCGTCCAGCGATCTTTCTCGCCTTTCACCTGCTTAGGGTTGATCCAGGCCACCGGATCGGCCTGTCCCAGGGTTTTCTGATCGTCCGCCCAGCGCACGATGCGGTTTTGCAGATAATCCCGCTTCACGCTGGCGGCAATACCTTCGGCATTCTGCCCTTCGCAGGTGGGAAATTTCACGGTTTTCTCCTCTGCGGCCTGCGCCGTCAGGCTGGCGGCCAGCAGTGCTATCGCTACCCCTGTTTTTTTCATCATGCTCTCCTGTTTTGGTTCAACAAAAGCATGGTCGAAAAATGCCGCGATGCAAATAACCCTCCGTAAGCGCGACAGATTTTCGCAACACAAGACAGACGCAAACGTTTTCGTTTATACTGCGCGCAACTTTTTCAGGGGAATCATTATGACTCGTTTAGGAACTGCGCTGCGTCCGGCAGCAACGCGTGTGATGCTGCTGGGCTCAGGTGAACTGGGTAAAGAGGTGGCCATTGAGTGCCAGCGTTTAGGTATCGAAGTGATCGCCGTCGATCGTTATGCCGATGCGCCAGCGATGCACGTTGCGCATCGTGCCCACGTCATTAATATGCTCGACGGCGATGCCCTGCGCGCCCTGATCAATGAAGAAAAACCGCACTTCGTGGTGCCGGAAATCGAAGCCATCGCCACCGATACCCTGCTGGCGCTGGAAGCCGAAGGCCAGCGCGTGGTGCCCTGCGCCCGCGCTGCGAAGCTGACCATGAATCGGGAGGGTATCCGGCGTCTGGCGGCGGAAGAGCTCTCCCTGCCCACCTCACGCTATCGTTTCGCCGACAGCAAAGATGATTTTTTGCAGGCTGTCGCTGACATTGGCTACCCGTGCATCATTAAACCGGTGATGAGCTCCTCCGGTAAAGGACAGAGCTTTGTGCGCAGCGCCAAACAGCTGGACAAGGCCTGGGATTACGCCCAGCAGGGTGGCCGCGCAGGCGCCGGACGCGTGATCGTCGAAGGCGTCGTGCAATTTGATTTTGAGATCACCCTGCTGACCGTCAGCGCCGTGGATGGGGTCCACTTCTGCGAGCCGATTGGTCATCGCCAGGAAGATGGCGACTACCGTGAATCCTGGCAGCCGCAGCAGATGAGCCCGCTGGCCCGGGCGCGCGCCGAAGAGATCTCCCGTAAAGTGGTGCTGGCGCTGGGTGGCCATGGGCTGTTTGGCGTGGAGCTGTTCGTGTGCGGCGACGAGGTTATCTTCAGCGAGGTCTCCCCTCGCCCACACGACACCGGTATGGTGACCTTAATTTCGCAGGATCTCTCCGAGTTTGCCCTGCACGTTCGCGCTTTCCTTGGTCTGCCAGTTGGCGGCGTGCGTCAGTATGGCCCGGCAGCGTCGGCGGTGATCCTCCCGCAGCTGACCAGCCAGAACGTCACTTTCGATAATGTCGATGCCGCGGTGAGCGCTGGCCTGCAGCTGCGTCTGTTTGGTAAGCCGGAGATTGACGGCTCGCGTCGTCTGGGCGTGGCGCTGGCGACGGGCGACAGCGTGGAAGAGGCCGTTGAGCGGGCGAAAACCGCGGCCGCCAGCGTGCAGGTAGCAGGATAAAAAAAACGGGCCGATTGGCCCGTTTTTGTATGGCATTTGACGTTTATGGTAGGCCGGGTAAGGCGAAGCTGCCACCCGGTGAAAAACGCGCACAATACCTGAATCTTACTGCTGCGCGCCTTCTACCGCTTCGCGCGCCAGCTTAGTGATGCGATCCCAGTCGCCCGCTTCCATGGCATCCGCCGGCACCAGCCAGGAGCCGCCGATGCACAGCACGCTTTTCAGCGC
>NZ_JBBCPK010000053.1:0-32474 GCF_037150775.1 Leclercia sp. M50 | reverse complement strand
CTTGCAATGCTCTACCTTTTTTATGAGTGGTTTTCTGTGAATCCATTAAGGATATGTCTTATGGCTGTGTGTTTTATAATAAATTATTTATACGTTGTAATTATAAAAAACTTTTTCTTTCCTCAAGCACGAAGTAGTTTCAGGCATCTTAAGGCTGGAACTCTTAACAAAGGATACGGTGATTGTTTTATGGTGAAGAGAGTTCCGAAGAGATTATTTATCTTCGCATTAGCGGTTGATTGAATCATTTTACCATCAACAATTATTCCTTCTTCATATTCAAAAGTATATGAGATTAATAGCCCTGACAATGAATATAAAGTAATTATTTATCATGGAGGGGGGCTCTCCCCTATGTCGCTTTATAAATATTTAAAGAATGAGGGTTATTTCTTCATTATTTACAATGTATCTGCCGAGTTGGTTTTTAAACCATCCTCGTCTTATGGCACTTCCAACATTGGAGCATATGACGGTATTGAATTCCAGTACGGTGGTAGCCATTCTTTACTTTACCCAAGACAGAAGGCTATGATTCGTACGAATTCACTAAATGTTAAAAACCATGGACATTGAAATGATAGAGGAAAACACATGAACTCTTCGACATCAATTAAAAATACAAATCAATCATTTCGGCAAATTTCCTGAGGTCAAAATGCCAGACAGAAAATCACCATCTTTATACGAAATTCTTACTGGCAACTTTACAGGGGATCTTCCCCTTGAAGTTGTAAACGAAGAAGACCAGGTCATTTTATCTGTACTGGATAATATCCAGCGTATTTTGAACGCCCGTGCCGGAACTATAAGCCATTTAACAGATTATGGTTTGCCCGATATGACCAAAATTCTGCAAGGCATACCTGGGACAGCTCACGAGCTGATCGATACGCTGGCCGGTGTTCTGCTCAAATACGAACCCCGTTTGCAGTCACTCAATGTCACCTTACTCGAACAGCAAGCGCCTGGCGAACTGCGTTACGCCATCGATGCGGAACTTAAAGGCATCGGCCTTGTGCGCTACGGCACTGAATTTATGCCCGAAGGCCGGGTGCTCATCCGCCACCTGAAACAGCAGCAATATCTGGACCCCCGTTCCGCGATATAGTCTTAATTCTGGCTGAACCCTCATGACAATACTCTCTGAACGCCACCATAAAACCGGCGGCGACCCGCGCACGCTCGCAGATTATGTCGCTCTGCGTAATGAAATGAACAAACTCATTCATCCGGCGCGTCCGGATGTGAACTGGCAGCAGGCGGAACATCTTTGCCTGTCGCTTTTTGAACAAAACGGCATGGACCTTCAGACTGCCGCCTGGTACACCCTTGCCCACACCCATCTCTCCGGGCTGTCGGGCCTGAACGAGGGACTGTCGATTGTGAACACGCTGGTCGACCGACACTGGGGCAATCTGTGGCCGCAACAGGTGCATATCCGGATGGAAATCCTCGCTACACTCAGTAAACGGCTGAAGCAGGCTCTGCGATCCTGTCCCCTGACGTTTGCCGATCTCAATCAACTGAACCTGGTCCGGGAACAGCTGCTCGTACTGGACGAGACGTTAACACGTCTGGAATTACCGCCTGTCAGCCAACTGGATACTCTACGCAGCCATATCAATAGCGCGGCGGTGCGGCTGAGTAACAGCTATAAAATCGGTGAGAAGCCGGTTACCGCAACAGCTGAAGCGGAAACCCCTGTCAGCGGCAACCCCGCTGAGACAACCGGGGGCGTTAAAAGGACGCATGAGCCTGAGCCGCTGCTGGCGGCAGAAAAGGGATCCCCACCGTCCCTGAATCCCTGGAAACCTTTCGCCGGCGGTATGGCGACCATGTTGCTACTGGCCGGGATCATGACAGGGGGATGGCTGGCGATGCACCCGTCTGACCCGGCGCAGGAGCCGGTTGCCGTAACTCTTTCTCCCTTGCCAGCAACGCGTTCTGTCGATCGGCGGCTCCATCCAACATCTGAAACAGATATTCGCCAGACACAGCAGCAGTTAGAGCAGTTATTGCAGTTAAAGCCAGACTGGGCTCTCAGCTATGGCGATAGCCTGGTGCAGCAGGCACTCAGGCTATCGCCCGAAGAGGGCAAACCTCTGGCGCATCAGTGGCAACAGCAGAAGGCGGCTTCTGCCCTGGCGCCAGAAAGCCTGACCGGCTGGCATCAAGGCGTGACGCAGCTTGAGCAACTGGCGAAGCGGCTTAACGCCCTGGATGAGCAAAAGGGTAAGTATATGACGGTCAGCGAACTGAAATCGGCGATTTTCGCCATCACGCAGTCGCTTAATCGTACCGTTCCGGTTGAGGAGCAGTTGCGCCAGCTCTCCATTACCCCCGCAGAGCAAAGCAGCAATGCCGTCCGGCAGCGTCAGGTGGAACAGCATCTGCAGCAGCTGATTGCCTCTTATGCGGCGCTGAAACAAACCCCGGCTGAATAAACCGGGCTACAAGCCGCGCGTAAAAAGATAACAGGAACCACAACGTGTCAGCCAGAGAACGTTTTTTCAGGAAAGTGCAGCTCAATAACGACGGACAATCCTCCGATATAAAATCCGCTGACGCTGAGGTCAGGGCATTCTGCTTACGTATGGATCGCCTTGCGCAGCAAATAAGCCAATGGTTTGCGGGTTCCGGTATTGAGGTGACGTTAACCACCAGACATATCCATGACCTGAGCACTGTGGGCTACAGCCTGAACAGCGGCATATACCGTTATGAGATCACCGCCATCCGGTTGCAGAACGGCGATCGTAGCGTCTCTATTCTTCCAGAGCAGCTCTGGAATGGCGCCGAGACGGGCATTGTGGCCCTGCATGTGGAGGCGCCAGGATTTCAGCAGGTGTTTTCTCTGAGCATGGCGCCGGAAACAGGCTGGTTAATCCGAAGTGAGTATCAGAGCGCAAAAGATAACGTGATCATGACCGAAGAGCGCTTTTTTGAAGCGGTTGACAGGCTGGCCTGAAGCCACCAGCCTGTCACGGCTCTCTTTAGCCGCTTACTGCTGCAACACCTCAGCAAATTTCGCCAGCCATTGCGGATGGGCAGGCCAGGCGGGCGCGGTAACCAGATTGCCGTCGACGTGCGCCTGGTCGATGCCAATATCGGCATACTCGCCACCGCTGAGGCGGACCTCTGGCGCGCAGGCCGGGTAGGCGCTACAGGTTCGTCCTTTAAGAACGCCAGCGGCAGCCAGCAGCTGTGGGCCGTGGCAAACGGCGGCAATCGGCTTACCTGCCTTGTCAAAGGCCCGCACCAGTTCGAGTACCTTCTCATTCAGGCGTAAATATTCCGGCGCGCGTCCGCCTGGAATTAACAGGGCATCGTAATCTGCCTCTTTCGCCGTAGTAAAATCGGCATTGAGAACAAAGCGGTGGCCGGGCTTTTCGCTGTAGGTCTGGGCACCGTCAAAATCATGGATCGCCGTCATGATAAAATCGCCTTTAGCTTTATCAGGGCAGACCGCATCAACCTGATGGCCAATCATCTGCAAAGCCTGAAAGGGGACCATGGTTTCATAATCTTCCGCGTAATCGCCGACCAGCATCAGGATCTTCTTGCTCATCATCACCACTCCTCAAAAATAAAGTGAAAAACAGAGGACGCCAGCAGGCGCAGTTACGCCGCCAGCACTTTGTTACGACCATCATTTTTGGCGCGATAGAGCGCATCGTCCACGCGCTTAAACAGATCGTCGATACTCTCGTCCGGGTTATGCCGCGCAACGCCAATACTTACAGTAAAGCGGGGTAGACCGGGAATGGCAATGCGGGCGATTGCCGTGCGCAGGGTCTCTGCGATCTGCATGGCCGCATCCAGTGACGTGCGGGGCAGCAGCAGGACAAACTCCTCGCCGCCCCAGCGGAACACGTAATCATCTTTACGGCTACCGCTTTCCAGCATCCGCGCGAGGGCAATCAACACCTCATCGCCTTTCTGATGCCCAAACAGATCGTTGATACGCTTAAAATGATCGGTATCCACCAGCAACAGACTGAACTCCTGCTGTGCCGGCAGATGGTTTGGTGAGGTTTGATCGGTGAGGTGATAAAACTGGCGGCGGTTGAGCAGCCCGGTAAGCGAGTCGCGCAGCGCGGCGTGTTCCAGCTCCTGCTCAAGCCGTTTTTGCTCGGTAATATCATGAATGATGCAGAGCATCAGCTTATCGCCGTATATCTCAATGGGGCCGGCATAGGTTTGTACGTGCCGGGTCGTTCCGTCGGCAAGGCGATGGATAAAGTTGAGCGGTTTATGGCCGCCGGGCAGGCGCGCGATCTCCATCATCACCGGCATAATATTGCGTCCCAGCGTGTTGATCTCCCAGGTGTGCTTGCTGCACATCTCTTCGTGGCTATAGCCATAAAAATTGAGGGCTGCGAGATTCGCATCCACAATCAGGCCGTCGCGGGCAGGGTCGATTAACAGCATCGGGGCGCTGTTGGTCTGGAAAAAGCGGGCGTAGAAGCCCTGTTTCTTGCGCTGATAGGTGCCTGAGCGGGTGGCTTTAAGTCCCGTTACTGGCTGTCGGGCGACGCCTTCGAAGACAATCACCTCACCGATCGTGTCAAAAACGGCCAACGAGAGGTGACAGGTAAGGCTGTTTGGCTGGTCATCGACCCGCACGCTCCAGACTTCGACGATCTCCTGACGTGCCTTTAAATCGGGAACATACATCGCAAGCGTCGCCTGCGCATGGGCCGAGCAAACGCCTTTACGCAGGACATCCAGCGTCGCATTCTGCATGAGCATTTTGGCTGCCGTATTGGCGAACAGCACATCCTCCGTTACCGGGGATACCAACCATACGGGCGTTCTAAGCATGTCCAGTGCATCAAACCCTGAAGGCGACATAGGTCAGTCTCATTTATTGGCACTTCAAATACCTGAGGACCACGACGGAGCGGTACGCGTGGGCTTCTCTGAAACATACTCTAGTTCATCCGATCGGACAGGATTTTTTTGTGATATCCGTATGAATTTCGTATTAAATTTACCAACTGGTAAATTTTCATTCGCTGCTGTCACGTGAAACCAACTGTTTAATTCACTATCAGATCGCTGCTGTTAAAAGCATTAATACAATTTTTTTATCAACGCTACGTTATTTAAGCATAGCTAAATATTCTCTGTCGAAACTGATTTGTGGCTTAAGTATAAAGGTTTAAATAGCGATACCAACCATTTGTAGCGCTAATGGTCATAAGAGCCGGCTGATTTTGAAAGCGTATTTGTTTACAGGAGTGTTTGTGAAATTAAGTTTCTCCCTAACGCAAATTATAAAATGTTAAATATTAAAACTTTGCCTCTGCGAAATCAGAGTGAAAAAATAAAAACTGAATGCTATATAGTGGTTACCTTCTGAAAATACCGTTGTAGGATCTATTATGCTTAGAAATATAAGTGTGAGGACTTTTATTCTGAGTTATCTGCTAGTTGTGTTTATCGTTATTGATGGCCTGGTTATATTTTTAGCACCGCAAACATCTTTGTTAATTTTGCTAAACTCTTTATTTCTCGTCGCGTGGGTTTTTCTGTGGATTTACATGACGCAATATCTGGTTGTGCCAATCAACACCGTGAAAAGGAGCATCGAAGAGGTTATCTCGGGCAACCTGGGGGTGAGCATCCCTGAATTTGGTAATAACTGTGCAGGCCGGTTGATCCCGGGAATCAATACGTTGTCCAGCAATCTCGCTACGCTGGTGCGTGAGATCCGCTCTTCTTCCCATACCGCAATGACCCTGTCGGAACAGCTCGCCGCCCGCAGCACGGCGCTGGCCGCTAAAACCGAGCTACAGTCGGCGTCCCTGATTCAGACCTCCGCCAGCATGGAACAGATGGCCGCCACCACTAAAAATACGGCAGATAACACCCGACTGGCCAATGAAAAGGCCAGTGCCGCCACGCTTCAGGCAAAAAAAGGTGGCGCGCTGATGGGGCAGGTTGCCAACAACATGCACTCCATTACTGAGTGTGCCCAGCAGATGACGGAGATCATCACGCTGATTGATGGCATCGCCTTCCAGACCAACATTCTAGCGCTGAATGCCGCGGTTGAAGCCGCCCGCGCGGGGGATCATGGTAAAGGCTTCTCCGTCGTGGCGGGTGAGGTTCGTAGCCTGGCGCATCGCAGCGCCGAAGCGGCTAAAAATATCAAGTCACTCATTGACGTCACCAGCAGCAACGTCAGTCAGGGGGCGATGGTGGTAGCGGAGGCTGAGAAAAACATGCACGACATCGTCAGCGGCTCCGGGCAGGTCAGCAAACTGATGGATGAGATCTCCACCTCTACCGACGAGCAGGAAAAGGGCATCGTCCAGATCACCCAGGCGTTGAGCGACCTGGAGCAGGTGACCCAGAGTAACGTGGTGATGGTTGAAGAGCTGTCGGGTTCATCAGCCGTGCTGAAAAATCAGGTTGTTGAACTGCAAACCCGTACCCGTAACTTCCGTCTGGAAGCGGCATCCACGGCGCCCCTGTACGAGGGGGGAGCCTTACCCGCACGAGCCTGATAATAAGCCTGGTTCGCCAGGCTTTCTCATCGTGTCCAGGGAACCGGATTAATCTCTTTTATGAATAAATTCAGCGCGATGCCGGGAGAAAATATTGCTTAAGCTGGCAGGGTGGCTAGACTGACAGCAAAGAAAGGCTACTGGCGGAGGCGCTGTGGAAGGCATAAAAGGATCGGAAGTTAACGTTCCTGACGCAGTATTTGCGTGGTTACTGGATGGAAAAGGCGGGGCGCGGCCGCTCACCGACGACGATACTATCGATCAGCAGCATCCCTGCTGGCTACATCTGAACTATACCCACCCGGAGAGCGCCAACTGGCTGGCCTCTACGCCGTTGTTACCCAATAACGTGCGCGACGCGCTGGCCGGGGAGAGCCTGCGGCCTCGCGTCACCCGCATGGGCGAGGGGACACTGATTACGCTGCGCTGCATTAACGGCAGCACCGATGAGCGCCCGGACCAGCTGGTGGCGATGCGCCTCTATATGGACGAGCGGCTTATTGTCTCGACCCGGCAGCGCAAAGTGCTGGCGCTGGATGATGTCGTCGGCGATTTAAAAGAGGGCACCGGTCCGCAAGATTGTGGAGGCTGGCTGGTGGACGTCTGCGACGCGCTGACCGATCATGCCAGCGAGTTTATCGAAGAGCTGCACGATAAGATTATCGATCTGGAAGATAATCTCATCGACCAGCAAATCCCCCCCCGCGGTTTTCTGGCGTTATTAAGAAAGCAGCTGATTGTTATGCGCCGCTATATGGCGCCTCAGCGGGATGTCTATGCCCGGCTGGCGAGCGAACGGTTTCCCTGGATGAGTGACGATCACCGTCGCAGAATGCAGGATATCGCCGAGCGACTGGGGCGCGGGCTGGATGAAATTGACGCCTGTATCGCACGAACGGCAGTCATGACCGATGAAATTTCGCAGGTGATGCAGGAGTCGCTCTCGCGCAGAACCTACACCATGTCGTTGATGGCGATGGTCTTTCTTCCCAGCACCTTCCTGACAGGCCTGTTTGGCGTCAACCTGGGGGGGATCCCCGGCGGCGATTTCCGCTTCGGCTTCTCACTGTTTTGCATCATGTTAGTCGTTTTGATTGGTGGTGTTGCATGGTGGTTGCATCGCAGTAAATGGTTGTAAATTTACATTTTTTCGACGCCATGAATTTCTTAAAACGCTATTTTAATTGAGCGAAGTCAAAAAACGATTTACCCATAAGGTGCAATATCTCTTCCGCAGGTGAATGCAACGTCAAGCGATGGGCGTTGCGCTCCATATTGTCTTACTTCCTTTTTTGAATTACTGCATAGCAAAATTGATTCGTACGACGCCGACTTAAATAAGTCGGCTTTTTTTTGCCTGCAACTCAGCAGCGACTAACCTAAAAGAGACAAACGCGTTCTTCTGGAGGGTTATATGGCCATGCTTTTATCACTGCTGCTGCAACCCCTGCGGCAATCGGACCCGGTGCCTACTGATCCGGTGCCGGTTCCCGATCCGATTCCACGCCCACAACCGATGCCGGATCCCCCACCGGATGAAGTGCCGATTAAAATGTCGCATCAGAGGCGGAGATCTGCGAGGATACGCGCCTGCTGACTGTGAGTCTTTTACCGCGAGAATAACTGTGACTGCTTTTTCAACGCTGAACGTACTGCCTGCCGCCCAACTCGATAACCTGAACGAGTTGGGTTATCTGACCATGACCCCTGTACAGGCTGCCGCGCTGCCAGCGATCCTGGAAGGACGCGACGTCCGTGTACAGGCCAAAACCGGCAGCGGTAAAACGGCTGCCTTCGGTCTTGGGCTGTTACAGCAGATAGACGCTACGCTGTTTCAGACGCAGTCGCTGGTACTTTGCCCGACGCGCGAGCTGGCGGATCAGGTCGCAGGCGAGTTACGTCGTCTGGCGCGTTTTCTGCCAAACACCAAAATTTTGACCCTCTGCGGCGGACAGCCGTTCGGGGCACAGCGTGACTCTTTGCAGCATGCCCCGCACATTATTGTTGCTACGCCGGGGCGTTTGCTCGACCACCTGCAGAAAGGCACCGTCTCGCTTGATGCGCTGCAAACTCTGGTGCTGGATGAAGCCGACCGGATGCTCGACATGGGCTTTAGCGACGCCATTGATGAAGTGACCCGCTTTGCGCCGCCAACGCGCCAGACGTTGCTCTTCTCCGCTACCTGGCCGGAGGCGATCGCCGCCATTAGCGGACGCGTGCAGCAAAATCCGCTCGCCATTGAAATTGATTCTGTGGACGCGCTGCCCGCCATTGAGCAGCAGTTTTTTGATACCACCCAGCGGGGCAAAATCCCGCTGCTGCAAAAACTGCTCAGCATTCACCAGCCTGCCTCCTGCGTGGTGTTCTGTAACACCAAAAAGGATTGCCAGGCGGTCTGCGATGCGCTGGCCGAGGCGGGACAGAGCGCCCTGGCGCTGCATGGCGATCTTGAGCAGCGCGACCGTGACCAGACCCTGGTACGTTTCGCCAACGGCAGTGCCCGCGTGCTGGTCGCCACCGACGTCGCCGCCCGCGGCCTGGACATTAAATCCCTGGAGCTGGTGGTGAACTTCGAGCTGGCCTGGGACCCGGAAGTACATGTTCATCGTATTGGCCGTACCGCGCGAGCCGGTAACAGCGGTCTGGCGATCAGTTTCTGCGCGCCGGAAGAGGCACAGCGTGCCAACATCCTGGCGGAAATGCTGCAAATCAAACTGAACTGGGTTGATGCCCCGGCTAACGTCACCATTACGCCGCTGGCGGCAGAGATGGCAACGCTCTGTATCGACGGCGGTAAAAAAGCCAAAATGCGTCCCGGCGATGTACTGGGGGCGCTGACCGGTGATATCGGGCTGGACGGGGCAGACATTGGTAAAATCGCGGTGCATCCGGCGCACGTGTATGTGGCAGTGCGTCAGTCTGTGGCGCAGAAAGCGTGGAAACAGCTGCAAAACGGCAAGATCAAAGGCAAAAGCTGCCGGGTTCGTCTGCTGAAATAAGCGGGCGGGAAGCGTCTCAGCGCGGATGCTGAGACGCTTAAAAATCATTTCACTTCGATAACGTTCAGGCGCATCTCATCAAGCTGGGTGTCATCCTCTTCAGGCTGCCAGCCCGCCGGTTTCATCGGGATCTCTTCGCGGTCAAACGCCAGATCGCCGCCGTTTACCACTTCAGAACCGTGCTGAATTCCTTTGAAATCAAACAGGTTGATATCGCACAGGTGCGAAGGCACCACATTCTGCATTGCGCTGAACATGGTTTCGATTCGGCCAGGATAGCGTTTATCCCAGTCACGCAGCATGTCGGCAATCACCTGACGCTGCAGGTTTGGCTGTGAGCCGCACAGGTTGCACGGAATGATCGGGAAGGCTTTGGCCTCGGCAAAACGTTCGATATCCTTTTCGCGGCAGTTGGCGAGCGGGCGGATCACAATGTGCTTCCCGTCGTCGCTCATCAGCTTCGGTGGCATACCCTTCATTTTGCCGCCGTAGAACATGTTCAGGAACAGCGTCTGTAAAATGTCATCGCGGTGGTGACCCAGAGCGATCTTGGTTGCACCTAGCTCGGTCGCGGTACGGTAAAGAATGCCGCGGCGCAGGCGAGAGCAGAGCGAGCAGGTGGTTTTCCCTTCCGGGATCTTCTCTTTAACGATGCCGTAGGTGTTCTCTTCAACAATCTTATATTCGACGCCCAGCTTCTCCAGATATTCCGGCAGGATATGCTCCGGGAAGCCCGGCTGCTTCTGATCCAGATTGACGGCCACTAACGAAAAATTGACCGGCGCGCTTTGCTGAAGATTGCGCAAAATTTCGAGCAAGGTGTAGCTGTCTTTGCCGCCAGACAGGCAGACCATGATGCGGTCGCCTTCTTCAATCATGTTGTAATCGGCAATGGCTTCACCCACATTGCGGCGAAGACGCTTCTGAAGCTTGTTAAGGTTATACTGTTCTTTCTTGGTAATATCTTGATTTTGCGACATTTAATAGTGGCTCAATTCGTTTGTGGCTAAAGCAGCTCAGGCGGCTCCCCCATTAAAAGGGGGGCAGCAGGTCAACATGAAAAAGTATGGCGTGTATGGTACGGATTACGGCGATGAATGTCAGCACGTTTTACAGCGCGTAATCATCCTGTTCCACGCGTTGGGTTTTTTTACCGTTTGCCGCCTGGCTGTATATTGGCAACCAACGCTATAGTAGTAGTCCATCCACAACAACGGGAGGTACTCATGCAGTATGTTGAAAAAGATGACCCGCGCGAGGCGCCGGAATCGGGTGATAAAAAACCCCAACCCGTCAAAAAATAGCTGACCGTGAGTAATACCCGCGCCACCAGTATTTACTGGTGGCTTTTTTATCGCCTCTCCCCGTCACATACCTTCGCGACATGTCTCACTGCCGCTCAGTAACTCGTACTGTATCTGTGCCGTGCACTCACCAGAAAGAGGCATAGGCCATTAATAATTGACCCTGTACGATTGAGGAGTGCCAGGTAACAGAGACGATGGTGAGCAAAAACAGACTAATACGATGAGGTGATAACGATGGGCAAACAGTGGCAACTGATCGTGAGTATATTCATTTTAATCGCAATGTTTTCATTCGCCCGGGCGAACACCACCGCAATGGGGCTGACGTTAGGTAAAACCACGCTACAACAATTTATTAAAGCCTATCCCTCGTCCCTGCATGAAGGGCGCAGTAAGTGGAGCGACGGCGATATATTCTCCATTCCGAACCGGGAGCTGGGTTTAGAGGGGGTTAAAAATAACGCGGTGATCTTCAATAAGAGCGGAAAAATTACCGCCATTATGCTGGAGCTGGATAAGAGCCGTTTTGATGAAGTCGAAAGTATGCTGGCGCATAAATATGTGGTGGTGAAAAAACAGATCTCTTTCGCCGGTGATAAATACGCCAAATACCAGAATGAAGAAGATTTAATCGAACTCGACGCCCCCTATTTATCGTCCGTCATGAAGCTCACCTATTCAGAACAGATTTTTCAGGAGGCGTATCTGAAAAAGAGCGCGGAGGAATATATCCGGCGCTGATGGGAAGCCTGGCGTACACTTAGCCAGGACGCGGCGTGACGTCACGCCGCCTGTGAGGGCATGGTTAACGCAAGGAGCCTGTAATGGCGAATAGAGTTTCTGCTCAGTGTCACTGCGGTGCGGTCCGGTTCACCGTTGAGCTCTCTGACGGGTTCAATACTATCCGCCGCTGTAATTGTTCATTCTGCCGGATGCGTGGGGCGATTGCGGTCTCGGCGCCGTTATCCGGTATCACGATTATTCAGGGCGAGTCGCTGCTGACCGAGTATCGTTTCAACACCCAGACGGCTGTGCACTATTTTTGTTCTGTCTGCGGGATTTACACTTTCCACCAGCGTCGCTCAAATCCGGATCAGTATGGTGTTAACGTTGCCTGCATTGAAGGCGTCTCGCCGTTTGATTTCCCGGAGGTTCTGGTAATGGAAGGGCGCGTTCATCCCAATGATGGCGGCGGAGGCGTGGCCGGAGTGCTGCGCTATAGCGCAACGGGGAAAGCGGAGAAGTGATCGCTATGCAGCAGAGAGGCCATTTATCTTGTCTCAGGTAGCCCGCGCCGTAACGCGGGCTCATTTCATCAGAACTGGTAAACCAGACCTAATGCGACGATGTCATCGGTGCTGATGCCATTGTCTTTGTAGAACTGGTCATCTTCGTCCAGCAGGTTGATTTTATAATCCACATAGGTGGACATATTTTTGTTGAAGTAGTAAGTCGCACCCACTTCAGCATATTTAACCAGATCCTGATCGCCCTGACCGTTATCGAGATCTTTACCTTTCGACTGCAGGTAAGAGACTACCGGACGCAGGCCAGAATCGAACTGGTATTGTGCGGTAACTTCAAAGTTCTGGGTTTTGTTCGCAACCGCATGATCATCGTTGCCGTACGGAGTCATGTTACGGGTTTCAGAATACATAGCCGCCAGATAGATATTGTTGGCGTCATATTTCAGGCCAGTGGTCCAGGCATCCGCTTTGTCGCCGCCCGCAGTCGTATTGCTCACCTGGTCGTTGGTACGGTCAGAAGAGGTGTAGGCCGCCGCTGCGCTGAGGCCCATGCCGAAGTCGTAGGAGGTAGAGATACCGAAGCCGTCACCGTTCTCATAACGCACGTCACGGCCGTTGTTGGTGCCTTCGTTACCGTTATTATCGCCTTCGTTGTTACCCTGGTACTGCAGGGCAAAGTTCAGACCTTCAACCATGCCAAAGAAATCGCTGTTACGGTAGGTTGCAACGCCGTTCGCACGGCCGGTCATGAAGTTATCGGCTTTGGTGTAGGAGTCGCCGCCGAACTCTGGCAGCATATCGGTCCAGCCTTCCACGTCGTACAGCACGCCGTAGTTACGGCCATAATCAAATGAACCGTAATCGCCGACTTTCAGACCGGCAAACGCCAGACGAGTCCAGGACTGATTGCCAGAGTCTTCCGTGTTGTTTGCCTGGACATTGTATTCCCACTGACCGTAGCCGGTCAGGGTATCGTTAATCTGGGTTTCGCCCTTAAAGCCCATACGGATATAGGTCTGGTCGCCGTCAGCACCGCTGTTGTCGGAGAAATAATGCAGACCGTCTACTTTACCGTACAGATCTAATTTATTGCCGTCTTTATTATAAACCTCTGCTGCATTTGCTGCGCCAGCCATTAAAAGAGCTGGAATCATGAGAGCCAGTACTTTTCTTTTCATTGTGACTAATCCTTACGCTATTTTTATTTAAATATTTTTTAACTTTCCACGGAACTTCCTGCGCTGGAAAGATGTCCCATGCTAAATCACTCTCTCTTTTAGCGATAAAACATAATTGTTACCAGGTAAGTAAAATCTAAAGAAATTACTGCTGTAGAAATGGTCATAATTTTGGTGAATGTGTTTAATTAATCCATATAAAACTAAAATTATCCATTCTCCCCTGAAACCAGTAAAATCAGCGGTGTTATATGCCTGTAGTTATTTTTCCGTTTATCGCATAAATAACTTTTTAATATAGGTACTGTTATTTATCGCTAAACAGGAGCCGCCCGCCAGACACTTTCTGGCGGGCTTTTTTTATCGGTAAAGAAAAGCCCGGACAGGCCGGGCTTCGGGTTATTCGCTGGCCGACTTTTCGGCTTTCCCGGCAAGCTGGGCCAGGAAGTCATAGCGTTTTTGCAGATCGGCGGCGGCGTCTTTCCACAGCTGCTCAGCCACCTCGGGCTGCTGGGCGTTGAGACGGCGGAACCGCTGTTCCTGCAACAGCGTCTCTGCCAGCGCGTCAGACGGCGGGCGGGAATCCAGCGCCAGCGGCAGTTTGCCCTCGTCGGCACGACGCGGATCAAAGCGGTAGAGCGGCCAGAAGCCCGTCGCGGTCAACTGGCGCATCTGATCGTGGCTCAGCGCCAGATCGTATCCGTGCTCTTCGCAAGGGCTGTAGGCGATAATCAGCGACGGGCCAGGATAGGCCTCCGCCTCCTGAATCGCTTTCACCGTCTGGTTCAGCTGTGCCCCCAGCGAGATCTGCGCCACATAAACATGACCGTACATCATCATGCTGACGCCCAGGTCTTTACGCGCCTTGCGTTTGCCATGCTCGCCAAACTTGGTCACCGCCCCCAGAGGTGTCGCCTTCGAGGCCTGGCCGCCTGTATTGGAGTAACACTGGGTATCCAGCACCAGAATGTTCACGTTCTCGGTCAGGCTGAGAACATGGTCCAGACCGCCAAAGCCAATGTCATAGGCCCAGCCGTCGCCGCCAATCAGCCAGATCGATTTCTCGACCAGCGCATCGGCATCGGTTAACAGCTCTTCTGCGCCTTCCACGCCCGCCAGCGTCTGACGCAGCTCGGCCACCTGCTGACGGCGTACATCAGGCGTTGCCTCGCTGTGCAGGGCGCTGTTCAGCTCCGCCGGGATCGTATCGGCAAACTGTTCCAGCAGACGCATCACCCGCACGCGGTGTTGATCCACCGTCAGGCGGAAGCCGAGGCCAAATTCGGCGTTATCTTCGAACAGCGAGTTCGCCCACGCCGGGCCGCGCCCGTTGGCATCAGTGGTGTACGGCGTTGACGGCAGATTACCGCCATAGATCGACGAACAGCCGGTCGCATTGGCGATCAGCATCCGGTCGCCATAGAGCTGGGTCAGCAGCTTGATGTACGGCGTCTCGCCGCAGCCGGAACAGGCGCCGGAGTACTCGAAGAGCGGAGTGATCAGCTGCGAGGTGCGAATGTCGATGCGCTCGAGGCTGTTGCGATCGATCTCCGGCAGGTCGAGGAAGTAGTCGTAATTCACTTTCTCCTCTTCCACATGCTCAAGGCGCGACATCATGTTAATGGCCTTGATTTCCGGATTCTGTCTGTCTTTCGCCGGGCAGACCTCCACGCAGAGGTTACAGCCGGTGCAGTCTTCCGGGGCGACCTGCAGAACATATTTCTGGCCGCGCATGTCGCGGGATTTCACATCCAGCGAGTGCAGGCTGGCGGGGGCAGCTTCCATGGCCTCAGGGGAGACCACTTTGGCGCGGATAGCGGAGTGCGGGCAGGCCGCCACGCAGTGGTTACACTGGGTGCACAGCTCCTCTTTCCAGATTGGGATCGCTTCAGCGATATTGCGTTTTTCCCAGCGGGTGGTACCCATCGGCCAGGTGCCGTCCGGCGGCAGGGCGGAGACGGGCAGAGCATCGCCCAGTCCGGCCAGCATCGCGGCGGTGACGGTTTTCACAAAGTCTGGTGCGGCGTCCGACACCACCGGCGGGCGGTTCGGGCTGCGGGCGTTGACCGGCTGCAGTGGCACTTCCGCCAGCGACTCCCGCGCCAGCGCCAGCGCCTGCCAGTTGCGCTCCACCAGCTCCTGGCCCTTGCTGCTGTAGCTTTTGGCGATGGCCCCCTGCAGCTCCATCAGGGCGCTGTCGCCGGGCAGGATGTGGGTCAGATGGAAAAAAGCCATCTGCATAACGGTGTTAATCCTCGCCGCCAGGCCGCATTCACGGGCGATTTTCGCCGCGTTAACGATCCAGAACTCCGCTTTTTTCTGGTTCAGCACCGCCTGCACTTCCTGCGGCAGGCGCGTCCAGACCTCATCGGCGCTGTAGGGGGTATTGAGCAGGGAAATCCCGCCCGGTTTGAGGCGCTCGGCCATCTGGTATTTGTCGATAAACTGCAGCTGATGACAGCCGACGAAATCTGCCTGCGACACCAGATATGCCGAACGGATCGGTTGTTCGCTGACGCGCAGATGGGATACCGTCAGCCCCCCGGCTTTTTTCGAGTCATAGACGAAATAGCCCTGGGCATACCATGGCGTGGAGTTACCGATGATCTTGATGTTGTTCTTGGTCGCCGACACGCTGCCGTCGCTACCCAGCCCGTAAAAGAGGGCTTCCAGCTTCGCGGTTGACGGCAGGGTATTTTCCGGTAACGACAGCGACAGATTGGTCACATCGTCATAGATACCAACGGTAAAGCGCGGCTTCGGCTTCGCGGCGCTCAGCTCGTTAAAGATGGCCAGCACGCAATCCGGGCCAAACTCTTTCGACGACAGCCCGTAGCGCCCGCCAATCACCCGTGGCAACATCTCGCGCTCGCCGCCGTTAAAGGCTTCCGCCAGGGCGGTCATCACGTCCAGATAGAGCGGTTCGGCCTGAGCGCCGGGCTCTTTGGTACGGTCCAGCACCGCCACAGAACGCGCGCTTTCCGGCAGCACCGCCAGCAGATGTTTGGCCGAGAACGGACGGTAGAGACGCACCTTCAGCACGCCCACCTTCTCGCCCCGGCGCAGCAGTTCATCCACCACCTCTTCACAGGTGCCGATGGCGGACCCCATGATGACGATGACGCGTTCTGCCTGCGGGTGGCCGTAATACTCAAACGGCTTGTACTCACGCCCGGTGGCGGCGGCAAAGTCGGCCATCGCCTGGTCCACATGGTCATACACCGCGTCATACCACGGGTTGGTCGCCTCGCGGGACTGGAAGTAAGTATCCGGGTTAGCGGAGGTGCCGCGGATCACCGGGTGCTCCGGGTTCAGCGCCCGGGCGCGGTGGGCATCGATCTCCGCCTGGGGAAGAAGGTTGCGGATCGTCTCATCGGAGAGCGAGACAATTTTATTGATCTCGTGGGAGGTGCGGAAGCCGTCGAAGAAGTGGATAAACGGCACGCGGCTTTTCAGCGTCGCCATATGTGAAATCAGTGCCAGATCCTGCGCCTCCTGCACGCTGCCAGAGCAGAGCAGGGCGCAACCGGTCTGGCGGACGGCCATCACGTCAGAGTGATCGCCAAAAATCGACAGGGCATGGGTGGCGATAGTGCGCGCCGCGACGTGCAGCACGAATGGCGTGAGTTGTCCCGCCAGCTTGTAGAGCGTCGGGATCATCAGCAGCAGACCCTGCGACGACGTAAACGAGGTGGAGAGCGCGCCGGTCTGCAGCGCGCCGTGGACGGTGGCAATCGCCCCGGCCTCCGACTGCATCTCAACCACGCGAGGGGTATCACCCCAGACGTTTTTCAGCCCGTTACCGGCCCAGGCATCGGCCTGTTCCGCCATGGTCGAGCTGGGTGTAATGGGGTAGATGGCGATCACTTCACTGGTGCGAAACGCGACGGACGCGACTGCGCCATTGCCGTCAATAGTTTGCATATGACACCCTTACATTGCGCAAAGAAAGAGGGACCCGTAACGCATCGGCGGGTCCTGTAATTATCTTGTGAGTTTAGCAAAGGGGCGCTGAAACGATTTTCGCTTTTGTGTCCTGCTTATTGACACTACCAATGGCTCGATCAAACTTTTGCGTAAAAATAGCGAACAAAACGTTTTACAACGTGGAAAATCGTGGTTTCGCTCTCGACGGACGCGGACGGGGTGCCTATTATGCATAGGTTTTGCAATTCAACGAGGGGAGAGATTATGCGCGCAGCATTTTGGGTTGGGTGTGCCGCTTTGTTACTGTCGGCCTGCAGCAATGAACCTGTTCAGCAGGCAACCGCCGCGCACGTCGCGCCGGGGATGAAGGCGGCGATGTCCAGTTCCGGCCAGGCGAATTGCGCCATGATTGGCGGTTCGCTGTCCGTTGCGCGTCAGCTGGATGGCTCCGCCATCGGCATGTGTGCGCTGCCTAACGGCAAACGCTGCAGTGAACAGTCGCTTGCCGTGGGATCGTGCGGCAGTTACTGATTATTCTGCGCGTTTGAAGACCAGCGTCGTCTCGGCCGTCGCCAGGGTTAATACATCTTCCGTCAGATCCACCTCTGTGCCGCTGCGCAGCATCGTTCCGATGGCGTGATCCAGTTCATTGAGCTGGGGTTCGGTGCAGAGCTTACGCGTCATGGCGAGATCGTTGACCTTCAGCTCGCCATCGGAGAGCTTGCCCTGGCCGCTGAAGCGGTTGCACATCACCCCTGAGACCGCCATTTTTTCGCCGAAGGTGATTTCCGGCGGCGTGGTGACCGGGGCGACGGCGGCGCCGTTGATGCTTTGCAGCACAAAGCGGTGCTGCTGGAGCTGTTCTTCCTGGACAGAGGCTTTCCCTGGGTTAACACAGCCTGTCAGCGCCATGCTGAGGAGCGTTACTGCGACGAGCGTTTTCATGTTTCTTCTCAATATATTCACTTCGTAAATAACTATTGGATAGTGTATTGCGGGGGATGAGATTGTCTTGCGGGTTAATCTGAAATGTGGGGGCTGGGTTTGGGGTTTGGGGTTTGGGTTTTGTAGGCCCGTGCAAGCGAAGCGCCGCCGGGCGTGGCTCGGTGCCACCTGTGGCAGGTAACATGAGGCGGTGGAGGTGTTTCCGTTCACCTTGCGTTCGCTGCTTCTCTGTAAACCACGTCACCGGTGAACGTGTTAAGGGGGCTATCGCCGCCCCCTTAACAATCCCGGCTCCCGGCAAGAAAATCGCCGCTTCGCGGTGCCCTCAGCTTATTCCTCCAGGCTTTCGGGTCGGGCACCAGCCTGCATCCATGCAGGCTATGCCCTCTCGGCGCGTCCATGCGCCTCGCCCCGGCCTTCCGGAAACGCTTCGGCGATTTTCAGCCGGACCAGGGAGCCGCTGTAGGCTAATTATTCCCATAAGGATATGAGCTGCTTTAAGTTAAAGGCTCTTTCCTCAGAACAACGCGTTCGGGCAGGCTTCGCCTTTCTCCAGCTGACTCAGGTTACCCAGCGTCGTCTCCGAAATACTGATCAGCGCCTCGGCGGTCAGGAACGCCTGATGCCCGGTGAATAGCACGTTGTGGCAGGCGGAGAGGCGGCGGAAGACGTCATCCTGAATCACATCGTTGGATTTGTCTTCAAAGAAGAGATCGCGTTCGTTCTCGTAGACGTCCATCCCCAGCGCGCCGATTTTTTGCGTTTTCAGGGCTTCGATGGCGGCCTGAGAGTCAATCAGCCCACCGCGACTGGTGTTGATAATCATCACGCCATCTTTCATCTGGTCGAAGGCGCTCTGGTTCAGCAGATGGTAGTTGTCAGCGGTTAACGGGCAGTGCAGGGAGATCACGTCTGACTCTGCGTACAAGGTTGCCAGGTCAACATACTCCACCCCCAGATCCAGCGCGGCGGCGCTTGGGTAAGGGTCAAACGCCAGCAGGCGCATACCAAACCCTTTCAGGATCCGCAGGGCCGCTACGCCAATTTTACCGGTGCCGATCACCCCGGCGGTTTTGCCGTACATGGTAAAACCGGTCAGCCCTTCCAGGGAGAAGTTGGCATCACGGGTGCGCTGATAAGCACGGTGAATACGGCGGTTTAAGGACATCATCATGCCGATGGCGTGTTCAGCCACCGCTTCCGGGGAGTAGGCGGGCACGCGCACCACCTGCAGACCCAGCTCTTTTGCCGCATCCAGATCCACATTATTAAAGCCCGCGCAGCGCAGGGCGATGTACTTCACACCCTGTTTTTTCAGCTCTTCCAGCACCGGACGACTGCCGTCGTCGTTAACGAAAATACAGACCGCGTCACACCCGTGGGCGGTTTTGGCTGTTTTTTCATTAAGCAGAAAGTCGAAAAATTCAAGTTCGAAGCCATACTCCTCGTTAACGTGCTGCAGATACTTTTTGTCGTATTGCTTTGTACTGTATACCGCGAGTTTCATAAGACTTTCTCCAGTGTGTTTTCAATTACGGTAGCATGATTAAAATAATCTTACAATTTATAAAATTTTATTGAATTCAATAAGTTCTATGGATAATTATGTAGCAACTATCCTTAAAAGTGGCGTTCGCTTCAACTGATCGGCTAAACATGCCACAATATTCGATACTGTCGGCTAATTTTTTCGCTAAATCAGGATATTAACTGCCCATGAGGGGTACATACAAAGCCGCGATCGCGCTACTGCTTCTGATCGTCCTTTTGCCGCTGACGCTACTACTGACGCTTGCGCAGTGGGTGCCTACGCTTGCCGGGATCTGGCTCCCCGCCGGGACCCGCATCGCCTTTGAAGAGAGCCCGCGCCTGACCCGCAGCGCGCTGGTCATCCCCGATCTGCGCTATCTGGTGGAGGAGTGCGAAATCGCCCGCGTCAAAGACGCTACCCTCAGCCACCCAAGCCGCTGGAAGCTTGACATCGGCGCGCTGGATCTCAACAGCGCCTGCCTGAGCAAAATCCCCGCCAGCGAGCCCACGCCCACCGCGCCGCGCTCCCTGGCCGAATGGCAAGCCCTGCTACCCAACACCTGGCTTAACATCGACCGCCTGACACTCTCCCCCTGGCAGGTGTGGGAGGGGAAATTAACCGCTTCGTTGACAGCGTCCCTGCAAGAAATTGTCTACCACGGAGATAAGTTTAGCCTGCGGGGAAAACTACGCGGCCGCTCGCTGACGGTAACCGATGTCACGCTTAACCTCCCCGATAATCCCCAGCCGGTAAAACTGGTGGGGGAATTTACTCTGCCGCTGGTGCCGGATGGCCTGCCGGTGAAGGGGCACACGGTGGCGACCTTTACCGTGCCCCAGATCTCAACCCTTGTGGATGCCGAGCTTGAATGGCAGGACAACCAGGGCCAGTTGGTGATGATTGCCCGGGAGAGCGGCGAGCCGCTGCTGGATCTCCCCTGGCAGATCACCCCGGAACAGTTCACCATCAGCGACGGGCGCTGGCGCTGGGTTCAGGCCGGTGTTCCCCTGAGCGGACGGCTGGGGCTTAAGATCGATAACTGGCAACAGGGCACGGAGAAGGCTATCGTCAGCGGGCGAATGAACGTGCTGACCCAGGGCGATGCCGGGAAGGGCAACGCGGTGCTCACCTTCGGCCCCGGTAAGCTAAGCATGGACAACAGCGCCATGCCGATGCAGCTCACCGGCATTGCCAAACAGAACGACCTGACGCTGTACGCGAAGCTACCCGCCACGCTGACCGGCAGCCTTGCCGAGCCCCGGCTGGCATTTGCCCCGGGGGCGCTGCTGCGCTCCCGGGGGCGGGTTATCGACTCCCTGAATATCGACGAGGTGCGCTGGCCGCTGGCTGGCGTGGCGCTCACCCTTAACGGCATCGATGGCCGCCTGCAGGCCATCTTACGCGCCCATGAACAGGAGATGGGGGATTTCACCCTGCACCTGGATGGCCGGGCCAGCAATTTCCTGCCGGATAACGGATTGTGGCAATGGCGCTACTGGGGGGAGGGCAACTTTACCCCGATGCAGGCCCGCTGGGACGTGGCGGGCAGGGGGGAGTGGCGCGACAGCGTGATTGAGCTGAGCGCGCTTTCCACCGGCTTCGATCAGCTGAAATATGGCACCCTGCATGCCAGCGCACCGCGCATGGTGCTTGAGCGCCCAATCCGCTGGCAGCGCGACCCTGCCGATCCGCACTTCAGCGGCGCGCTCTCCTTCGATGCCGGAGAGACCACCTTTACCGGCGGCAGTGTATTACCCCCCTCAACGATCAAATTCAGCGTGGAGGGTAGCGATCCAACATTTTTCCAGTACAAAGGCACCCTTAACGCCAGAGCCATCGGCCCGGTGCAGCTGAACGGGCGCTGGGACGGGGAGCGTCTGCGCGGCCAGGCCTGGTGGCCGAAGCAATCCCTCACCGTTTTTCAGCCGCTGATCCCACCGGACTGGAAGATGACCCTCAGGGAGGGGGAGCTTTATGCCCAGGTGGCTTATTCCGCAGCGGCGGATCAGGGCTTTGAGGCCGGGGGCCACGGCGTACTGAAGAGCGGTAGCGTCTGGATGCCGGACAACAAAATCAACGGGGTCGACTTTGTCCTGCCGTTCCGCTTCAGCCAGGGCACCTGGTCGCTGGGAACCCGCGGTCCGGTGACGTTGCGCATTGGCGAGGTGAAAAACCAGGTCACGGCCCGCAACATCACCGCCGATCTCCAGGGCGATTACCCCTGGAGCGATGCCAGTCCGCTGCTGCTGAGCGACGTCAGCGTGGATCTGTTGGGCGGTAAAGTGACCCTGCAGCAGCTGCGCATGCCCCAGCACGATGCGGCCCTGCTGCGGGTGCAGAATCTCTCCGCCAGCGAGCTTATCAGTGCGATAAATCCCAAACAGTTTGCCCTGTCCGGGCCGTTCAGCGGGGCGCTGCCTTTGTGGCTGGACAACGACAAGTGGATCATCAAAGATGGCTGGCTAACCAACGCGGGTCCGATGACGTTGCGTCTTGATAAAGAGACTGCCGATGCGCTGGTGAAAGAGAACGGGGCGGCGGGCGGCGCGATTAACTGGCTTCGCTATATGGAAATTTCGCAGTCGTGGACAAAACTCAATTTAGATAATCTGGGTGAATTAACCCTGGCGTCGACCTTGCGTGGCGCCAGCCGCGTGGAGGGCCAGACACAGGCCGTCAACCTCAACTATACCCATCAGGAGAACGTGTTTACCCTCTGGCGCAGCCTGCGTTTTGGCGACAAGCTGCAGACGTGGCTGGAGGAGCACGCGGCACTACCGGATAACCGCTGTCCGACAGGCAAGGAATGTAAGGAACAACCATGAAAAAGCTGGCCGGTGGCTTCACCGCGATTGTGATACTGACGCTGACAGGCTGCACGCCGAGGATAGAAGTGGCGGCGTCGAAGGAGCCCATCACCATCAACATGAACGTCAAAATTGAACATGAAATCCACATCAAAGTGGATAAAGATGTGGAATCGCTGCTGAAATCGCGCAGCGATCTCTTCTGAGGGCGCCATGAGAAAATACTTCACGCTCATTCTGCTGACGCTGGGGCTCTGTACGCCCGCGTTCGCCCTGACCCTCAACGAAGCCCGCACCGAGGGGCGCGTGGGGGAAACGCTGAGCGGGTATATCGCCCCGCGCAGCCAGGATCGCGAAACCCTGGCGCTGGTGGAGCAGATCAACAAGGCTCGTACCGAGAGTTATCAGCGGCTTGCTGACAGCAATAACCTTCCGGTCGATGAGGTGGCCAAAATGGCGGGAAGCAAACTGGTTGCCCGCGCCCGCCCCGGCGAGTATGTCCAGGGCGTTAACGGCAGATGGTTACAGAAGTGATTAGCGGTGGCGTTTGCGGTATTCGCCAGGGGAGATCCCAAAGCGCTGCTTAAACGCGGTGGAGAAGTGGCTATGGTCGGTAAAGCCCCAGCTGTAGCCAATGCCCGCCAGCTTCTCATCGTCACGAGCGCTACGTAGCATCTGCGCGCAGAGATCCAGCCGACGGTTCTTGATGTACTGCGCCACCACCAGCCCTTTCTCGGCAAACATCCGGTAGAGGCTACGCACCGACATCCCGCACTCCGCCGCAATCCACTCCGGTCGCAAATGTTCCGCCTGAATATGATCGTCGATGAGCGTCAGTACTTGGCTGAACTGGCGCGCCTTGCGCGGCTGCACGCTTTCACGCTGCTGCAATACCGGGCGCAGCAGACAGACCATCGCCTCCAGCGCGGCTTCGCTCTCGGTTTCACTCAATCGCGGATTGTTCATGCTCTCCTGCAGCAGACGATAGCTGAGCTGGACGGTAGGCAGGCTGTGGGAGAGTTTTTGCGCGCAGCTCACTTCCTGAAAACGAAAGTGCTGCTCAAGGATCTGGCGCGGGAGCAACAATGAGATCTGCCGGGATTTTTCCGGCCAGTAGATCGAGCAGGGGCGGGAGGCGTCGATCAGGGTGATATCCCCCGCGTTGAGCATAATTTGCCGGTCGTCCTGCTCCAGTCCCGCTTCACCTTCCAGCTGAAAGACAGTGTAGAACCAGGCATCGTTGCTGGTTTTAATCTCCTGGCGGGTACGAAACAGATTCACGCCGCCAGCGGTGACGGTGCTGAGCTTCAGGTTGCCGGTCCAGGTGGATTCCAGCTCGCCGTAAAACTCGCCGCTCATGGGCCGGGCCGCAAAACTTCCGCAAGCCTGATTAATCTGCGCCAGCCACTGCTGATAATTGTCCGTTTCCTTTGCACTCGCCATCGTCTGACCTGCTACGTCGTGAATGTTTAAACATTGTTGCATTTATGTTTCTAATTACCCGTGACATGGGGCGAAATATAGGCAAGAACACCACGGTGTAACAGAGCGAAACGGCACTATTGTCGCGTTTTGCGGAGCCTGTCACAGCCGACAAAGCGAATGTCACAGAGATAAAAGCGCACTGCGCAAACCCATCTTAGACTGCGATGACACCCTGCGAATAATAAGGAATCGCTATGTCTGATACACAGGTCGCAGTACTGCACAGCGTGCAGCAATTTCTGGATCGCCAACATGGCCTCTGGATCGAGGAACACCCGTCCGCCTCCGACAGCGAAAAGCGTCTGGATATTTTTACCCCGGCAACGGGTAAGGTGATTCCCTCTACCGCCGATGCCAGCGCGAAAGATGTGGATCGCGCGGTGATGGCCGGCTGGCGCGCCTTTGTGGCCCGCAGCTGGTCCGGCAAACTGCCGGCGGAGCGCGAACGTATTCTGCTGCGCTTCGCCGATCTGGTGGAGCAGCACACCGAGGAGCTGGCCCAGCTCGAAACCCTGGAGCAGGGTAAATCCATTAACATCTCCCGCGCCTTTGAAGTGGGCTGCACTCTGAACTGGATGCGCTACACCGCGGGGCTGACCACCAAAATCGCCGGTAAGACGCTGGATCTCTCTATTCCGATGCCGCAGGGAGCGCGCTACCAGGCGTGGACGCGCAAAGAGCCGATTGGCGTGGTGGCCGGGATCGTGCCGTGGAACTTCCCGCTGCTGATTGGCATGTGGAAAGTGATGCCCGCCCTGGCGGCCGGCTGCTCTATCGTGATCAAACCGTCCGAAACCACGCCCCTGACCCTGCTGCGCGTGGCGGAACTGGCAACCGAGGCCGGGGTCCCGGACGGCGTCTTTAACGTAGTGACCGGCAGCGGGGCGGTGTGTGGCGCTGCGCTCACCAACCATCCGCATATCGCCAGGGTGAGCTTTACCGGCTCGACCGCCACCGGGAAACAGATTGCGCGCGCCGCCGCCGATCGCCTGATGGGGGTGACGCTGGAGCTGGGCGGTAAAAACCCGGCGATTGTCCTGAAAGATGCCGATCCGGCATGGGTGATCGAAGGCCTGATGACCGGCAGCTTCCTGAACCAGGGCCAGGTGTGCGCCGCCAGCTCGCGTATTTACGTCGAAGCGCCACTGTTTGATACCGTGGTGAGCGGTTTTGAGCAGGCGGTGAAATCCCTCAGCGTCGGGCCGGGGATGTCCCAGGAGGCGCACATCAACCCGCTGGTTTCCCGCGCCCACTGCGACAAAGTGCAGACCTTCCTTGATGAAGCGCAGTCGCGCCAGGCGGAGCTGATTACCGGCAACCGTGGTCCGAACGATCAGGGTTACTACGTGTCGCCGACGCTGGTGGTGAACCCGGACGCCAGCCTGCGCCTGACCCGCGAAGAGGTGTTTGGTCCGGTGGTCAACCTGGTGCGCGTCGCTGACGGCGAAGAGGCGCTGCGCCTGGCGAACGATACCGAATATGGCCTGACCGCCAGCGTCTGGACGCAAAACATCAGCAAAGCGCTGGAGTACACCGACCGCCTGCAGGCGGGCACCGTGTGGGTGAACAGCCATACCCTGATCGACGCCAACCTGCCGTTTGGCGGGATGAAGCAGTCCGGCACAGGCCGTGATTTCGGTCCGGACTGGCTGGATGGCTGGTGTGAAACCAAATCGGTGTGCGTGCGCTACTGACACCCGGCGGCGCTGCGCTTGCACGGGCCTACGGTCTGGTCGGTTTGCCGCACCGCACCGTAGGTCGGGTAAGGCAGAGCCGCCACCCGACACAGGCCGCACCGAGCCAACAAAACCGCACCCTTAGCAGTACCGTAGGTCGGGTAAGGCGCAGCCGCCACCCGACACAGGCCGCACCGTGCCAACAAAACCGCACCCTTAGCAGGACCAGCGATTTCGTCCTGCATTTTTTGCCCGGTAGAGCGCGGCATCGGCCTGGGCGATCACCTCGCTGGCCGTCTGACCAGCGGTCAGCGAGGCGATCCCCATGCTGACCGTGACGCTGTCGCTGACCGTTGAGGCAGCATGCGGAATAGCCGCAGCGCGCAAGCTCTCCTGAATGCGCGCCGCCACCTGTTCCGCCACTTTTTCCGTCGCATCAAACAGGATCAGCAGAAACTCCTCGCCACCGTAGCGTGAGACCACATCGTCCGGGCTGCGCACCACCTGTTTCAGCGCCTGCGCCACTGCCGCCAGGCACTCATCCCCGGCCTGATGCCCGTAACGATCGTTGTAGCGTTTGAACTCATCGACATCGAGCATAATCAGCGCAAAATCGTTCCCCTGTTTGACCGCGTTTTCCAGCACGTTCTCCATCGCCCGGCGGTTAGCGGTACCGGTGAGCGGATCCTGGTGCGCAAGGGCATCCAGGCGAGCAATCAGCGCCTGGTTCTGCTGCTGACGCAGCCAGGCTTCATCAAACCAGCGCACTAAAATAAACCGCCCGTAAACCAGCACTACCGTAAAGATAAGCCACACCACGACGAAACGCAGGCTGATGCCCTGGTTCAGCACCAGGCTGGCAGCCGGCATCGCCGCCCACAGCGGCAGCGCATAGCTCATCAGCCCAACCGGAAAAAAATAGAGCCCTGCCAGCGCCGTCAGGAGCAGGGTGGTGCAGAGCGGCCAGGCGAAGGGCAGTTTCAGATGGGCGATAAACCAGACGGCGCAGCAGGCCCAGATCAGGCCTGCCAGCAGCAACAGCAGGCTCAGCCCGCGTTTTTTTTGCCAGACCAGCAGCAGGGAGAGGCTAAACAGAACGATGACCGCCAGCATCAGCCAATCGATCATCCTGGCGCTGAAGGCGTTCACCTGATAAAGCGCGTCAATGCCGTCGAACAGCCCATTACGCAATAAGACCATCAGCGCAAAGCCGATGTTGACGAGCGCCAGCCACGGCATGCTGAGAGTCAGTCCGCGGGTGACCATATCCCTGCGGGCGAAAGGCTCCGCCCGCAGGCTGGTGGGTTTACGGTGTAACAATGTTGAACCAGAACTCAAATTTATCCATATAGCCCAGCATGGTATCAAGTTTTGCCCCGTCACCGGTAACCTTCACCGCGCCGCTCTCCTCAGCCTGTTTCAGGGTGGTTTCTTTGAGGATGATTTTATTCAGCGTGTCGCGGCTCAGGGTGATGGTGGCGTCGGCGTCGGTCGCTTCGGCATTGGCGGTGTGGTTCAGCACCCCGTTTTCCAGCTCGAGCTTATACTTGCCGCCGTCGCTGCCGAGGTCGATGTTAAACACCGATTTCGCGGTTCCGGCTTTTTCACCGTTAATGTGAACCGCCAGATAGTCGAAGAACATCTCCGGGGTCATCGCCCGCACCGTATCCGGGCTGGCGGTGTTCGGGGTCGGCCCTTTCACCACACCGTTACGCAGCTCCTGCGCGCCGGTGAGGTAGAAGTTACGCCATGGGCCCGATTCCGCCTGATAGCCTAACTGCTCAAGCGCGTCCGCCTCCAGATTACGCGCCGCCTGGTTGTTCGGATCGGCAAAGACCACCTTGCTCACCACCTGCGCCACCCAGCGATAGTTACCCTGGTCGAAGTCGGTTTTGGCCTTCTGCAGAATGGCGTCGGCGCCGCCCATGTAGTCTACATATTTCTTCGCAGCCTCTTCCGGCGGCAGCTCATCCAGTGTCGCCGGGTTGCCGTCGAACCAGCCGAGATAGAGCACGTAGGTGGCTTTCACGTCGTGACTTACCGACCCGTAGTAGCCCCGGTTAGCCCAGGTGTGCGCCAGCGAATCCGGCAGCCTGAAGTTCGCCGCAATTTCATCCCGGGTCATGCCCTGGTTCGCCATGCGCAGGGTCTGGTCGTTGATGTAGCGATACAGGTCTCGCTGGCTTTTCAGCAATTTATTGACGTTTTCATTGCCCCAGGTTGGCCAGTGGTGCTGAGCCATCAGCACTTCGGCTTTATCACCCCAGCGCACAATGGCTTCGTTGATATATTTTGACCACGGCAGCGGTTCGCGGATCTTCGCCCCGCGCAGGGAGTAGGTGTTATGCAGGGTGTGGGTGACATCCTCGGCGGATTCGATCAGTTTTTTCTCTTCGATGTACCAGAGCATTTCGGACGGCGCTTCTGAGCCCGGCGCCAGCATAAAGTCATAGGTCAGGCCGTCGATGGTCTCTTTCTGTCCATCTTTTTCAATGATATTGGTCGGCGCAAGCAGGGTTACGGTCCCGGCGGAGGTCGTGGTGCCAAGCCCCGCGCCCACCTGACCTTTAGGATCCGGCTTCAGCAGGTTGCCATACATATAGCTGGCGCGGCGGCTCATGACGTTCCCGGCCATAATATTTTCTGCCACGGCGGCTTCCATAAAGCCGGCCGGGGCGTAGATTTTGACTTTCCCGGCTTTGACATCGGCCTCATCCACCACGCCGCGCACGCCGCCGTAGTGGTCAACGTGGCTGTGGGTGTAGATCACCGCCACCACCGGTTTCTGCCCGCGGTTTTTGTAATAGAGATCCATCCCGACTTTTGCCGTTTCAGCAGAGACCAGCGGGTCGACCACGGTGATACCGGTCGCCCCTTCGATAATGGTCATGTTTGACAGGTCAAGGTTTCGGATCTGATAGACCCCATCCGTGACCTCAAACAGACCGCTGATATTAATCAGTTGCGCCTGACGCCACAGGCTGGGGTTGACGGTATCCGGCGCTTTGTCCCCCTCTTTAATAAAGGCGTACTGCTGGGGATCCCAGACCACATTGCCCTGTTCGCCTTTGATCACCTCGGTCGGAAGTGCAGCGATAAAGCCTTTATGGGCATCGGTGAAATCGGCATTGTCGGAGAAGGGCAGCTGGCTGAAGAGGGCATTATTGGCTTGCTGAGTGGCGGCGGCGGCCTCCTTTGGCGCTTCTGCGGCAAATGCAGGAGTGCCGGCAGAGATAAGAACGCCTGCAAGCGCAAGGCTTCTTGCTATCAAGTTGAATCTCATCCTAAAAACCTCTCAATGTTCATACAACGACGTAAGGGAGAACTTCGCGTGATGTCCATAAAAAACGGTTTAAGAAAGGCAACCCGGACGGCATGGGTATGATTAACTATAAGCAAGGAAAGCTGTTCAGAAAATAAACCACTTAAACTAAATTCAATAGCGGTGTAGGTCGGGTAAGCGCAGCGCCACCCGACAATGCCCGGCGGCGCTGCGCTTGCACGGGCCTACGGTCCCGTAGGTCGGGTAAGGCGCAGCCGCCACCCGACAACAAACCGCACCGACAAGAAAAAGCCGGGCAATATGCCCGGCTGTTTATCACTGCCCCTCTGTCTTCTTGCCGAGCGACGGCGTCTCGTCAAAGAAGTTCCACGGTTTGAGCAGGGCATGCACCCACTCGGTTGGCATGATCGGCCACTCTTCGGCGCGGGCCACGTGGGTGGTACCGGTGGTGATCCACACCACGTTATCCTGGTTATTCAGCGACTCGTTATCCTTACTGAACTGGCCCAGCCCCTGGTCATGGGAGGAGCGGTTCGGGAATTTGCCCTCCGGGTACATCTCGTTCGGATGGTAGCGGGTCACCCACAGCTGTTTATCCATAAAGCTCAGGCGATGATAGATCCACTCATCCGGGGCGAATTTCGCGCCGGTTGCCACCGGGTGCGTACCGCCCGCATAGGGGATGATCTGGTAAGAGACCGGATTACCCATGCGGTTCTCTTTGCTGGTGTTGCTCAGCAGACGAATGGTGCCCGGGTCAAATTTCTGTGCCGCCTGCTGCTCGCTGTCGATGTTGTACTGGTTAACCTGCATGGTACTGGTGCGCGGGCCGCCTGCGGTGTTCGGCTTCACCTCCGGATCCATCGCCACCAGGCTGTTGCTGGTGCCATCCACATCCAGATCCAGACGGAAGTTATAGATGTGCTGGTGGGTGGTGCCGACAATGTTGTGGTCAATCAGGGTGCCGTACTTCGTATCCTCTTTGGCGCTCGGGTCATGCATGGTTTTCGCCATCACCCCTTTTACCGCTTCGATACCGGTCGCCCCGGCATCGATGCCGATGGTGCCGTTTTCATGGAAGATCCAGTCGAAGATGTAGTCGTAGTTGCCCACGGTGCTAATCCAGCGTACCACCAGCTCGCGGCGTTCGGTGCTGACGTTCGGCTGATTCATCTCCTGGTGCTTATACTCCGGCCCGGCGTAGCGTTCAAAAATCGCCATCGCCCGCGGGATTTCCATCGGCGCACCGGTGTAGTCCGGGATGGTCTGATTCAGCAGCACGGCGTTGGAGGGCACATCTTTACCGCGCACCAGCGGCGAGGTGAGGGTGCCCATGCCGTAGTCGCCGGAATCCAGATAGGCTTTGAAGTACCAGCCCACGTCCGGGTCGCCGTAAGGGACGATCATCCCGCCCAGCGATCCCTCGTACATCACCTGACGTTTTTTGCCGTTGTCGTTAAAGGTGACGGTGGAGACGATCGGCCCGACGCGGGAGTCGAGGCTCAGATGGAAATCCCAGTTCTGCCAGTGGATCATATTGCCGGTAATGGTGTAGTTCTTGCCTTCCGGCTCCACAATCTCCAGCGGTTTGTGCACCACCGGTTCGCGGTCGCGGCCATCATAGGGGCGGGACTGCATCGGCACCGGTACGACAGCGCCTTCTTCAATTTTGACGATCTTCTTCTCGATCAGATCGACCACCGCCACCAGGTTCTCAATCGGGTGCGCCCAGTAGTTGCCATCGCCGGTATCCAGGTAGCTCACCACCTTCAGCAGGCGATCTTCCTGCTTCAGACCATCCTTACCGTCAAAGTAGCCAACGGTCAGCGGGGTGGTCATCACCTTTGCCGGGTCGTTGATGCCGCGTTTTTTCAGCGCCTCGGCATACTCCGGGCTGCCGGTGACGATCTTCTGCACCGCCATAAAGTCATCCAGCAGCACCATGCCGTGGGCGTCTTTGATCGGCTCCCAGTGCAGGATTTTCTTCTCCTGCAGATCCACTAGCGCTTCAACGATAAATTTGCCGTCCAGCAGGGTGATATTGGCCTGACGCGGCGCATCTACCGCCGTGCCGTTCAGCACGAAATCCCACACTTTGGCTTTGTCCGGCTCGGCCAGCGCGATCTGCGTGAAGCGGGTATTCGGTTTAAAGTCCGGCGAGGCTTTCACAATCCCGACGGCCTCTTTGATCTCATCCGCGGAGAGGGCGTTCAGCGGGTGCGGGGTCTTCTCGACCTGGAAGGTCTGGTCAAGGCCGGACTGGAACACATCGTTAACAAAGGTATCGGCGATCCAGGCCTTATTGTCTTTCATGACCACCGGCGCCTGCAGGGTGAGCGGTTTACCGTTGACCATAGCGGTTGTGGCACCCGGCTTCACTTTGATAAAGGCCCCATCTTTGCTGATGGTGAACATCTGGGCATAGTCGTCCCATTTCACATCAGCGCCAAATTCGGTCAGGGTTTTATCCATTTCGACCATATGTGCTGCACCACCGTGCGCCAGCACCTGGCCGGAAAAGAGACAGGCAACGGCCAACGCCAGCACCGTTTTACGTGGAGAAAAAATGGAGGAGCTTCCCATGATTAACCTCTGTTGTATGTGTTGTTATCCACTCGGGACCGCTGTTCTGCGCGCGGTTTATTCATTGCCAACATAGCAATAACGCGTTAAGTACCGTTTGCCTGCATTTGCCAGATGTTTTGTCAGATGTGCCAGAAGCCGGGTAACGTGCGCGACGTTACCCGGATGGAGGGGGATCAGGCGTCAAAATCTCCGCGCTGACGGGAGACGAGGGTCAGGATCGAGTAGAGCGCCACCGGCTGCTGGTGCTGGTTGAAAATCTCAACCGCCCATTCCACCACGCCGGTCGGTTTCTCTTCCGCCGTGCGCTGTTTCTTCAGCGTCTTACGCTTGCAGGTCAGACGCACCTGGATGGTGTCGCCCGGCTTCACCGGCTCAATAAAGCGCAGGTTTTCCATACCGTAGTTGGCGATCACCGGCCCGACGCCCGCATCGACGAACAGACCCGCTGCAGCGGAGATCAGGAAGTAGCCGTGCACCACGCGTTCGCCGAAAATCGACTCCGCCGCACCGATCTTGTCCATGTGGGCGTAGAAATGATCCCCGCTCAGGCAGGCAAAGTTAACGATGTCGGTCTCGGTCAGGGAACGGCGTGGGGTCAGGAGGCTGTCGCCCGGCTGTAACTCCTCGAAGTATTTGCGGAACGGATGAACGCGATCCTCCTGCACCTGCGCGCCGCGTACCCACTGCTGGCTGATGGCGGCCAGCATGCTCGGGCTGCCCTGGATGGCGGTGCGTTGCAGGTAGTGTTTCACCGCCCGCAGGCCGCCCAGCTCCTCACCACCCCCGGCGCGGCCCGGGCCGCCGTGCACCAGCTGCGGCAGCGGGGAGCCGTGGCCGGTGGACTCTTTGGCCGACTCTTCGTTGAGGATCTGGATACGGCCGTGGGCGCGGGCGGCGCCGGCGATAAACTGACGCGCAAGGCGCAGATCGGCGCTGAGCAGCGTCCCGGCGAGACTGCCTTCCCCGGCGCGGGCAAGGGCCATGG
>NZ_JBBCPK010000052.1:0-32972 GCF_037150775.1 Leclercia sp. M50 | reverse complement strand
CCTCGATTATTCTGTCAATAGCCTGAGAGCGAATAAGCTTCTTTTAGGACTGATGCCAGTTATATTTCTCTTTTATTGACTGCATGCTAAAAGTAATACGCCTTCGCACTTGGACAAATCGTCCGCGCCTGGTCCCCATTCCTGTTCCTGACCGCGACCGTGACGCTGTGGAGTATCCCACCGTTTAAAGCCCTGTTCGCTCCGAACGGCGCGCTGTATGACATGGTAGTCAATATCTCCGTGCCGTTCCTCGACAAGATGGTTGCCCGTATGCCGCCGGTGGTACACGACGCCACGCCGTACGCGGCGGTGTTCAAGTTCGACTGGTTCTCGGCCACCGGTACCGCCATTCTGTTTGCCGCCCTCCTTTCCGTGGTGTGGCTGCGCATGAAGCCTGTTGCCGCGGTGCAGACCTTTGCCGCGACCCTTAAAGAGCTGATGCTGCCGATCTACTCCATCGGCATGGTGCTGGCGTTCGCTTTTATCTCGAACTACTCCGGCCTGTCGTCAACGCTGGCCCTGGCGCTGGCCCATACCGGTTCAGCCTTCACCTTCTTCTCGCCGTTCCTCGGCTGGCTGGGGGTGTTCCTGACCGGGTCAGATACCTCATCGAACGCCCTGTTCGCGGCCCTGCAGGCGACAGCCGCGCAGCAGATTGGCGTGTCGGATGTTCTGCTGGTGGCGGCCAACACCACCGGCGGCGTCACCGGGAAGATGATCTCGCCACAGTCCATCGCCATTGCCTGTGCGGCGGTAGGCCTGGTGGGGAAAGAGTCCGACCTGTTCCGCTTTACCGTTAAACACAGCCTGATATTTACCTGCATGGTCGGGGTCATCACCACCCTGCAGGCCTATGTCTTAACCTGGATGATCCCATGATAGTGATGCCCAGACGCCTGTCCGACGAGATTGCTACTCGCGTGCGGGCGCTGATTGAAGAGATGCAGCTGGAAGCGGGCATGAAGTTGCCCGCCGAACGCCAGCTTGCCGCCCGGCTTGGCGTATCGCGTAACTCGCTGCGCGAAGCCCTGGCGACCCTGGTCAGCGAAGGGGTGCTGGTGAGCCGACGTGGCGGCGGCACCTTTGTGCGCTGGCAGGACGATGACTGGTCCGGGCAGAACATTGTTCAGCCATTGAAAACTCTGATGGAGAACGACCCGGACTACAGCTTTGACATCCTCGAAGCCCGTCACGCCATAGAAACCAGCACCGCCTGGCATGCGGCGATGCGGGCAACCGAAGCGGATAAAGAGAAGCTCAAAGCCTGCTTCGAGGCCACCCAAAGCAGCGATCCGGATATCGCCTCGCAGGCGGACGTCCGGTTTCATCTGGCCATTGCCGAGGCCTCACACAACGTCGTGTTGCTCCAGACCATGCGCGGCTTCTTTGACCTGCTGCAATCGTCCGTAAAGCAGAGTCGCCAGCGCATGTATCTGGTGCCGCCGGTTTTTGCCCGGCTGACCGAGCAGCACGAAGCGGTCCTCAACGCCATTCTGGCAGGTGATGCCGAAGCCGCACGCGCCGCGATGATGGCGCATCTGGGCTTTGTCCATACCACCATTAAACAATTTGATGAAGATCAGGCCCGGCAGGCGCGTATTACCCGCCTACCGGGCGATACCGTTATTTCCAGGGAGAAGAACTGATGATCATTTCCGCAGCCAGTGACTATCGCGCCGCCGCCCAGCGCATCCTGCCACCGTTCCTGTTTCACTATATCGATGGAGGGGCCTATTCCGAGTACACCCTGCGTCGCAACGTGGAAGACCTGTCGGAAGTGGCCCTGCGCCAGCGCGTGCTGAAGAATATGTCCGACCTGAGTCTTGAGACGAAGCTGTTCAATGAAACGCTCTCCATGCCGGTCGCCCTCGCCCCGGTCGGGCTGTGTGGCATGTACGCCCGCCGGGGTGAAGTGCAGGCCGCCGCCGCCGCGGATGCGAAAGGCATTCCGTTTACGCTTTCAACCGTTTCCGTCTGCCCGATTGAAGAGGTGGCTCCCACCATTAAGCGCCCGATGTGGTTCCAGCTTTACGTCCTGCGCGACCGCGGCTTTATGCGCAATGCGCTGGAGCGGGCGAAGGCGGCAGGCTGTTCCACGCTGGTCTTTACCGTGGATATGCCGACCCCCGGCGCACGCTATCGCGACGCTCACTCCGGAATGAGCGGCGCCAATGCCGCGATGCGCCGCTACTGGCAGGCGGTAACGCATCCGCAATGGGCGTGGGATGTGGGGCTCAACGGCCGCCCACACGATCTGGGGAATATCTCTACCTATCTGGGTAAACCGACAGGACTGGAAGATTACATTGGCTGGCTGGCGAATAACTTCGATCCGTCCATCTCGTGGAAAGACCTGGAGTGGATCCGCGAGTTCTGGGATGGCCCGATGGTGATCAAAGGGATCCTCGATCCGGAAGATGCCCGCGATGCGGTCCGTTTCGGCGCTGACGGGATTGTGGTGTCGAACCACGGCGGCCGCCAGCTCGACGGCGTGCTCTCCTCGGCCCGCGCCCTGCCCGCCATTGCCGATGCGGTTAAGGGCGATATCGCGATTCTGGCGGACTCCGGGATCCGCAACGGCCTGGACGTGGTGCGTATGATTGCCCTCGGCGCCGACACCGTCCTGCTGGGCCGCGCCTATCTGTACGCGCTGGCGACCCACGGCCAGGCAGGCGTTGCCAATCTGCTCAACCTGATCGAGAAGGAGATGAAGGTGGCGATGACGCTGACCGGGGCGAAAACCATCCCGGAAATCAGCAAGGAGATGCTGGTGCAGGAGTTGAGTAAACTCCCTGCCGGGCTGGCGCCGCTGGCGCAGGGGAACGCGGCTTAGATGAGTGCGGTCTGATCCCCTCACCCTGACCCTCTCCCCAAAGGGGAGAGGGGATGATATTCTGCCCGCGCTATTTAAGGGGGCAGCATGCTTAACATCGTTCTATTCGAACCAGAAATTCCACCTAATACCGGCAACATCATCCGCCTGTGCGCCAATACCGGGTTCCGTCTGCATATTATCGAGCCGATGGGCTTTACGTGGGACGACAAGCGCCTGCGCCGCGCCGGGCTGGATTACCACGAATTCACCGCCGTGGTGCGCCATCAGGATCTGGCCGCATTTATGGACGTGGAGAAGCCGGAGCGGATCTTTGCCCTGACAACGAAAGGCACGCCTGCCCACAGCGCCGTGAGCTATCAGAAAGGGGATTATCTGCTGTTTGGCCCGGAAACGCGCGGCCTGCCGGCCACCATTCTTGATGCCCTGCCTGCTGAACAAAAAATTCGTATTCCGATGACGCCGGACAGCCGCAGTATGAACCTGTCGAACGCGGTGTCGGTGGTGGTGTATGAGGCCTGGCGCCAGCTGGGATACCCTGGCGCGATATTACGTAGCTGATTTCTTGCCGGGTGGCGCTTCGCTTACCCGGCCTACAGGTTAAATCCCGTCGCCATACTCAAAGGTATGGTGGCCGTTGAAGAACTGATCCATATCCATCGCCGGTTTATCGCTGTCCGGCCTGCCGACGATACGTGCCGGGACGCCTGCGGCGGTGGTATGCGGCGGGACAGGTTGCAGCACCACCGAACCGGCGCCAATCTTCGCGCCGCGCCCGACTTCGATATTGCCGAGGATCTTCGCGCCTGCGCCAATCATCACCCCTTCACGGATTTTCGGGTGACGGTCGCCGCTGGTTTTCCCGGTCCCGCCCAGGGTAACGGACTGCAGGATCGAGACGTCGTTTTCAATCACCGCCGTTTCACCCACCACGATACCCGTTGCGTGGTCGAGCATGATGCCGCGGCCAATCTTCGCCGCCGGGTGAATATCCACCTGGAAGCTCACCGAGACCTGATTCTGCAGGAAGATGGCCAGCGCGCGGCGACCTTCGTTCCACAGCCAGTGGCCGATACGGTAGGACTGCAGGGCGTGGAAACCTTTCAGATAGAGTAATGGCGTGGAGTATTTGTCCACCGCCGGGTCGCGGTTGCGTACCGCCTGAATATCGCAGGCGGCGGAGGCGATCATCTCCGGGTCAGCCGCGTAGGCCTCTTCCACCACTTCACGGATGGCGATTGCCGGCATGATCGGTGAAGCCAGTTTATTGGCGAGCATATAGCTCAGGGCGCTGCCGAGATTTTCGTGCTTGAGTAGCGTCGCGTGGTAGAAGCTGGCCAGCATGGGCTCACAGTCAGCCAGAGCCCGGGCTTCGGCTTTAATATTGTTCCAGACGATATCCAGTTCTTCACACGGCATTGCTTACTCCAGACGTAATAATAATGACCGGCCAGTTCTTTGCCGGCCGGGTCATTCAGGGGACAACGCTTTCCTGCGGTTAACGGCTGCTACGCTCGTCCTTGCGTGCACGACCTAATAAGGTCAATGCTGCCTCGCGCGCATTTTTTCCGCAATACAATACCTGATAAATTTCCTCGGTTATTGGCATTTCGACACCAAAGCGGTGTGCCAACTCGCGGACTTCTTTGGTATTGCGGTAGCCTTCCACCACCTGGCCGATCTTCTCCTGCGCGCCAATCACATCCATGCCCTGGCCGAGCATCATGCCAAAACGACGGTTACGGGACTGGTTGTCGGTACAGGTCAGCACCAGATCGCCTAACCCTGCCATCCCCATAAAGGTGGCCGGATCGGCACCGAGCGCCGCGCCAAGACGGGACATTTCAGTTAAACCACGGGTGATCAGAGCGGTACGTGCGTTGGCGCCAAAGCCGATGCCGTCGGACATGCCCGCGCCGATAGCGATAACGTTCTTCACCGCGCCGCCCAGCTGTACGCCGATAAAATCGGGGTTGCTGTAAACGCGAAAGCTCTTACCGCAGTGCAGCAGCTGCTGCAGATCGTCAGCGAAGGTCTCATCGGTCGAGGCAAGTGAAATGGCCGTCGGCAGCCCTGCCGCCAGCTCTTTCGCAAAGGTCGGGCCGGAGATCACCGCCAGCGGAATGGCATCGCCCAGCGCTTCGCGGGCGACATCCTGTAACAGGCGTCCGGTTTCAGCCTCCAGCCCTTTAGTCGCCCATACCACACGCGCATCGTCACGCATCAGCGGTTTAATCTGTCGCAGCACCTGGCCAAACACGTGGCTTGGCACCACGATCAGAATATTGCGGCTGGCGGCAAGCGCCGTCGCAAGATCGCTTTCAAGATGCAGTGAGTCAGGGAAAGGCACATCGGGGAGGAACGCGACGTTGCAGCGATCGGCTTGTAACGTCGCGATATGTTTGGGATCGTGGCCCCAGAGAACCACTTCGTGTCCATTTCTTGCCAGGGTGATGGCAAGAGCGGTGCCGTAAGAGCCGGCACCGATCACAGTCATTGACGCATTGACAATACTCATCAGGCATCCTGATGTTGTTCAGTACCTTCGCCAGCTTGCTGCTGCAGATAGTTCATGAACAGCGCATCGAAGTTCACTGGCGCAAGGTTCAGTTGCGGGAACGTACCACGGGAAACCAGGCTGGTGATGCATTCGCGGGCATACGGGAACAGAATGTTCGGGCAGTATGCGCCCAGGCAATGCGCCATCTGATTACCTTCGATGCCGCCGATAGAGAAGATGCCGCCCTGCTGTACTTCACACAGGAATGCAGTCTCTTCGCCCAGAGAGGCGGTTACGGTAACACGCAGCACGACTTCATACACATCTTCCGCCAGCTGGGTGGAAGCGGTATCCAGATCAAGTTTAACCTCTGGCTGCCAGTCTTTCTGGAAAACGTGCGGCGCATTAGGTGCTTCGTAGGAGACATCTTTGGTGTAGATGCGCTGGATCTGGAAAGTCATCTCGGTATTATTTTGTTCTGACATGGAAAAGCCCTTTTTAATTGTCCTAAAACGCCTTAGCGCAGCAGCGGATCGAGTCCACCACGCGCGTCAAGCGCATACAAGTCATCACAGCCACCAATGTGCTGCGCATCGATAAAAATCTGCGGAACCGTCGTACGGCCACTACGTTTAATCATCTCTTCACGCTTTGCAGCGTCGCCATCAATCGGCAGTTCCTGGAAGGTAACGCCTTTGCTGTCCAGCAGCGCTTTTGCACGATGGCAGAACGGACAGGTCGCTTTGGTGTAGATCTCGATATTGGCCATGTTCAGACTCCTGTTTACTTACCGCGAACCAGAGGCAGATTTTCGCCGCTCCAGCCAGAGATACCGTCCTTCAGGACAGTGACTTTCTCAAAGCCAGCTTTGACGAGCGTGTTTGCGGGCTCCTGAGCCTGCATACCGGTGCCGTCAACGACAATAATCGGTTTATCTTTATGCTTTTCCAGTTCGCCAAGGTTATTAGCTTTGATGTCGGTCGGCAGCAGGTTAATCGCCCCTGCAATATGGCCTTTGCGGAAATCATCGCGCTGACGCAGATCGACAACCACTGCATCTTCTTTGTTGATAAGACGCGTTGCTTCGCCGCGGTTGATCACCTTCACTTTCGAGGTGAGGCCTTTGAACGTGGTGAAAAGTACTGCCGCCAGTAGACCAATCCACGCGATACAAAGTATGGGGTGGCGGCTGACAAATTGCATAATTTCTTGCATGGGGGGTAACGACTCCCGACTGAGTGAATAAAAAACCAGGACAGGAGTATACCTGTGCGTTGTGGCAAATACAGCCAGCGACAATAAGCTAATCCATTTTCTGCGTACTGCCACGAAAAAAAAGAGCAAAAATGGCCTAACCTTAGCCCTGCCCCCGCGGTTTCTTTGATCTTCTGCGGCTATTTGATCGATTCAGCTGTAGTAAAATTACGCAAATTTTTTGTCTTTTGAGCAAAGAGGTTGTCGCAATGTCGGTTTCTAAAAAACCTATGGTACTGGTGATTCTTGACGGCTATGGCTATCGCGAAGATCAGCAGGATAACGCCATTTTCAACGCTAAAACCCCGGTCATGGATGCGCTGTGGGCAAAACGTCCGCACACCCTGATTGATGCTTCCGGCCTCGAAGTGGGTCTGCCCGATCGCCAGATGGGCAACTCCGAAGTTGGACACGTCAACCTGGGCGCAGGCCGCATTGTTTATCAGGACCTGACCCGTCTGGATGTTGAAATTAAAGAACGCACCTTCTTTGCTAACCCGGTGCTGACTGGCGCGGTTGAGAAAGCGGCGGCCGCGGGTAAAGCGGTGCATATTATGGGTCTGCTCTCCGCGGGCGGCGTTCACAGCCATGAAGATCACATCATGGCGATGGTGGAGCTGGCAGCAGAGAAAGGAGCAGACAAAATCTATCTGCACGCCTTCCTGGATGGCCGCGATACCCCACCACGCAGCGCTGAATCCTCCCTGAAAGCCTTTGAAGAGAAGTTTGCCGCGCTGGGCAAAGGCCGCGTAGCCTCTATCATTGGCCGCTACTACGCCATGGACCGCGACAACCGTTGGGATCGCGTAGAGCAGGCCTACAATCTGCTGGTTGAAGCCAAAGGCGAGTTCCAGGCAGATACCGCCGTTGCCGCACTGGCAGCCGCATATGCCCGCGATGAAAACGACGAATTCGTGAAAGCGACCGTGATCCGTGCTGAAGGCCAGGCTGATGCCGCAATGGAAGATGGCGATGCGCTGATTTTCATGAACTTCCGTGCTGACCGCGCCCGCGAAATCACTCGCGCCTTTGTGAATGCCGATTTCGACGGCTTCGCCCGTAAAAAAGAGGTTAAGCTCGGCGATTTCGTGATGCTGACCGAATATGCCGCCGACATTAAAGCGCCATGCGCTTATCCGCCCTCTTCCCTGGCGAACACCTTCGGCGAGTGGATGGCGAAGCACGACAAGACCCAGCTGCGCATCTCCGAGACCGAGAAATATGCTCACGTTACCTTCTTCTTTAACGGCGGCGTAGAAGAGTCCTTCAAAGGCGAAGATCGCATCCTGATCAACTCCCCGAAAGTGGCGACCTACGATCTGCAGCCAGAGATGAGCTCCGCCGAGCTGACCGAGAAGCTGGTTGCTGCTATCGAAAGCGGCAAATACGACGCCATCATCTGTAACTACCCGAACGGCGACATGGTGGGCCATACCGGCGTAATGGAAGCGGCAATCAAAGCCATTGAAGCGCTGGATCTGTGCATTGAACAGGTTACCAAAGCGGTGGAAGCCGCAGGCGGCCAGATGCTGATCACCGCTGACCACGGTAACGCCGAGCAGATGCGCGATCCGGCCACCGGCCAGGCGCATACCGCGCATACTAACCTGCCGGTACCACTGATTTATGTCGGTGATAAATCCGTGAAATCCGTTGATGGCGGTAAGCTTTCGGACATCGCCCCGACCATGCTGACCCTGATGGGCATGGAAATCCCGCAAGAGATGACTGGCAAGCCGCTGTTCATCGTGGAATAATCCCTCCCCATGAGGGGAAAGGCGATTGTTTCATTCACATGGGTCGTGAAGCCGTTACGGTTATCAGTCAGGCCTTTACTGTACGCCAGCGCACTCAGCGCTGGCGTATTGTTGTGCGCGGCATCCGCCCAGGCGGACGAGCGCGATCAGCTCAAAAGCATTCAGGCGGATATCGCCGCTAAAGAGCGGGCGGTACGCCAACAGCAGCAGCAACGCTCGTCGCTGCTTGCGCAACTCAAAAAGCAGGAAGAGGCCATCTCCGCGGCCGCACGTCAGCTACGTGAAACCCAGAACACCCTCACCCAGCTCAATAAACAAATAGACGAGATGAATGCGTCTATCGCCAAACTTGAGCGCCAGCGCGCGGCTCAGGAGCGCAACCTTGCGGCGCAGTTAGACGCAGCCTTTCGCCAGGGCGAACACACCGGCGTTCAGCTGATCCTCAGCGGCGAAGAGAGCCAGCGCGGCCAGCGCCTGCAGGCCTATTTCGGTTACCTCAACCAGTCCCGCCAGGAGACCATCGCCCAGTTGAAGCAGACGCGCGAAGAGGTCACCACGCAGAAAGCGGAGCTGGAAGAGAAACAGAGCCAGCAGCAGACCCTGCTCTACGATCAGCAGGCGCAGCAAGCCAAGCTGGAGCAGGCGCGCAACGAACGTAAGAAAACCCTTGCCGGTCTCGAATCCTCCATTCAGGAAGGTCAGAGCCAGCTGAGCGAAATGCGCGCTAACGAATCGAAATTGCGCAACAGCATCGCCCGTGCAGAGGCGGCAGCGAAAGCGCGCGCCGAAAGAGAGGCCCGCGAAGCGCAGGCCGTGCGTGACAAGCAGCAGGAAGCCTCCCGCAAAGGCACCACCTATAAACCGACCGAAAACGAACGTTCGCTGATGTCCCGCACCGGCGGCTTAGGCTCACCGCGCGGCCAGGCCTACTGGCCGGTACGCGGTTCTATTCTGCATCGCTATGGCGAACAGCTGCAGGGTGAGCTACGTTGGAAGGGGATTGTGATCGGTGCATCGGAAGGCAGCGAAGTCAAAGCTATCGCCGATGGCCGGGTGATCCTCGCCGACTGGCTACAGGGCTACGGCCTGGTGGTGGTGGTAGAGCACGGTAAAGGCGACATGAGTCTTTACGGCTACAACCAGAGCGCGCTGGTCAGCGTTGGTACCCAGGTGCGGGCCGGTCAGGCTATCGCCCTTGTGGGCAGCAGTGGCGGTCAGGGCCGCCCGTCACTCTATTTCGAGATTCGTCGCCAGGGTCAGGCGGTCAATCCACAGCCGTGGTTGGGAAGATAAGTTTTGCTTCAATTTCGTCGTATGGTTTTTCCCCTCGTCAGCGCACTGGCGCTGGCGATGCCGGTTTACGCAGGTAAACTCGCTATCGTTATCGATGACTTCGGTTATCGTCCACACACAGAAAATCAGGTCATGGCGATGCCCTCAGCCATCTCTGTCGCCGTCCTGCCGAACGCGCCTCACGCGCATGAAATGGCCACCAAAGCCCATAACAGCGGGCATGAAGTGCTGATCCACCTGCCGATGGCGCCGCTCAGTAAACAGCCGCTGGAAAAAGATACGCTACGCCCGGAGATGACCAGCGACGAGATCGAACGCATTATCCGCGAAGCCTATGGCAAAGTCCCTTATGCCGTGGGGCTGAATAACCATATGGGCAGCGCCATGACCTCCAGCCTGTTTGGCATGCAGAAAGTGATGCAGTCGCTGGCGCGCTATAACCTCTATTTCCTGGACAGCATGACCATTGGCAACAGCCAGGCGATGCGCGCCGCGCAGGGCACCGGCGTGAAGGTGATTAAGCGCAAAGTGTTCCTCGATGACACGCAAAACGAAGCCGATATCCGCTTCCAGTTTAACCGTGCCGTGCAGGTGGCCCGCCGATCGGGTTCGGCGATCGCCATCGGACATCCTCACCCCTCCACCGTTCGCGTGTTGCAGCAGATGCTGCCCAACCTGCCTGCGGATATTACCCTGGTACCCGCGAGCAGCCTGCTCAATGAGCCGCAGGTGGATACCTCCCGACCGGTCAGCACGCCGCCCGCTGGCGCTGCGCCTGGCACAAAACCGCGTAACCCTTTCCGTGGCGTGACGCTCTGTGCGCCTAAACAGCCGCCAGAGCCGGTTTACGTCACCCGCTACTTCTCGGTGATTAGCGAAAGCATCAGCCAGAGCACGCTGGTGAAATATGTTCAGTTGCAGTGGCAGGGCTGGGGTAAGAAAAGCTAATCCCGCCTCAGGCGGGATGGCCTACTCAATGACACGAGAGTCCGCGGGCTTTTTTTTGTCCGCGGACGCTTTTTGCTCCTGGTGTTGATACCAGGCTTTGAAATATTTCAGGAAGCTGTAAAAGGTAGCGTAGAGACCGGTCACCACCCCCACTCTTCCCTGACGCCACGCGCCGCTAAACAGATACCACTTAAAGAACGCGCCGATGGCGCTGATGACGCCACGGACAATCGATGGCCTTATGGTCTGGTACTTCACCAGACGGCTGGTGTAGCTGTTGAGCTTGTTGAACACCTCATGCAGGGAATAGAAGGTGTCGTGCCGAACGCGGCCCGGTATTTTCGCCGACTGGATCACCCCTTCCACTTTGTCATCCACCGGACGCTGATTAAAACGCGCCTGAGTCCGGTTAAACAGCCGCACCGGGAAATCAGGCGAGGAGATGGGATAAATGGTGCGCACCTCTTCCCCCAGCACATGCCAGTAGCGGGCGATACGCCATGCCAGCTGTGGGTGGGGTTCATCACCTGCTTTCAGACGCAGGATAAAATCCACGGTCTCCGCATCCAGAATTTCATCGCTATCCATGCATAACACCCAGTCATTGCTCGCCAGATCGATGGCGTGATTCATCTGTACGCCATGCATGGCATAGGGGTGGTGATGAGGGGTGATGCCATACTCCTGGCAAATCGCTAATGTGGCGTCGTGACTGCCTGAGTCGAGAACAATGATTTCATCGGCGACGACGATCAACGGAGGCAGCACTTCACGGAGCAGCCGGGCGGAATTACAGGTCAACAAACAAACGGTGAGCTTGAACATATGCGCTGTAAAGTTAAGTAAACCTTAGCCAACTCTATAAGCGCAGGGCGAAAAAAGCGAAGAAAAGTTAGTATCAATCCGTTTGTGGACGTAAAAACGTGAGACCAGCGAAAAAAAGCGCCCGCAGGCGCTTTCTAACTTAATCCCAGCTCAGAATAACTTTTCCTGACTGGCCGGAACGCATCGCGTCAAAGCCCTGCTGGAACTCATCGATGGAGAAACGATGGGTGATAATCGGAGAGAGATCCAGACCCGACTGGATCAGCGCTGCCATCTTGTACCAGGTTTCGAACATCTCACGGCCATAAATACCTTTGATGAACAGCCCCTTGAAGATCACTTTATTCCAGTCGATGGACATATCCGACGGCGGAATACCCAGCATCGCGATACGGCCACCGTGGTTCATGGTGTCGAGCATAGTGCGGAACGCCGGTGGCGCACCGGACATCTCCAGACCGACGTCAAAGCCTTCGGTCATGCCCAGCTCTTCCATCACGTCGTTCAGGCTCTCTTTAGAGACATCCACCGCACGGGTAACGCCCATTTTACGCGCCAGCGACAGACGGTATTCGTTCACATCGGTGATCACCACGTTACGCGCACCGACGTGCTTCGCCACGGCTGCTGCCATGATGCCGATTGGGCCTGCACCAGACACCAGCACATCTTCGCCTACCAGGTCAAAGGAGAGCGCGGTGTGTACCGCATTACCGAACGGGTCGAAGATGGAGGCGAGATCGTCAGAGATATTGTCCGGGATTTTGAAGGCGTTGAACGCCGGGATCACCAGGTATTCTGCGAAGCAGCCCGGACGGTTGACGCCCACACCCACGGTGTTGCGGCACAGGTGGGTACGGCCACCGCGGCAGTTACGGCAGTGGCCGCAGGTGATATGGCCTTCGCCAGAGACGCGATCGCCAATTTTGAAGCCTTTTACTTCCTGGCCAATGCCTACCACTTCGCCAACATATTCGTGGCCCACTACCATCGGCACCGGGATAGTTTTCTGCGACCACTGGTCCCAGTTGTAGATATGCACGTCAGTGCCGCAGATGGCGGTTTTACGGATTTTAATCAGCAGATCGTTATGACCGACTTCCGGCTCTGGAACGTCGGTCATCCAGATGCCTTCTTCCGCTTTCAGTTTGGATAGTGCTTTCATTATGCGTCCTCAGGCAATCACGCCCAGTTGTTTGCCGATGCGGGTAAAGGCTTCCACCGCACGCTCAATTTGTTCAGGGGAATGCGCCGCAGACATCTGGGTGCGGATACGCGCCTGACCTTTTGGCACCACCGGGAAGAAGAAACCGGTGACGTAAATCCCCTCTTTCTGCAGCTCACGGGCAAAGTTCTGCGCCACGACGGCATCGCCCAACATCACCGGGATAATGGCATGATCGGCACCGGCCAGGGTAAAGCCTGCGGCGGTCATTTTTTCGCGGAACAGACGGGCGTTAGCCCACAGTTTGTCGCGCAGATCGGCGCCGGACTCCACCATCTCCAGCACTTTAATGGAGGCGGAAACGATGGCCGGCGCCAGAGAGTTGGAGAACAGGTACGGACGGGAACGCTGACGCAGCCACTCCACCACCTCTTTACGCGCGGCGGTGTAGCCGCCGGAGGCACCACCCAGCGCTTTACCCAGCGTACCGGTGATGATATCCACGCGGCCTATGACGTCGCAGTATTCGTGGGAGCCGCGACCGTTTTCGCCGACAAAGCCGACGGCGTGGGAGTCATCGACCATCACCAGCGCATCGTATTTGTCCGCCAGGTCGCAGACGCCTTTCAGGTTGGCGATCACGCCGTCCATCGAGAAGACGCCGTCGGTGGCGATCAGCACATGACGCGCGCCAGCCTCGCGGGCCTCTTTCAGACGGGCTTCCAGCTCAACCATGTCGTTGTTGGCGTAGCGGAAACGCTTCGCTTTGCACAGACGCACGCCGTCGATGATGGAAGCGTGGTTCAGGGCGTCGGAGATAATGGCATCTTCCGCACCGAGCAGGGTCTCAAACAGACCGCCATTGGCGTCAAAGCAGGAGGAGTACAGAATGGCATCTTCCATTCCGAGGAAGGCGGCCAGCTTGCTCTCCAGCGCCTTATGGCTGTCCTGAGTACCGCAGATGAAACGCACGGAGGCCATGCCAAAACCGTGGGTGTCCATGCCCGCTTTCGCCGCGGCAATCAGCTCAGGGTGATTCGCAAGGCCCAGGTAGTTGTTGGCGCAGAAGTTGATCACCTGGCTGCCGTCGGCAACGGTGATATCTGCCTGCTGAGCGGAGGTAATGATTCGCTCTTCTTTGAACAACCCTTCCGCCCGCGCGGTTTCCAGGTCACTGTTTAACTGTTTATAAAAATCACCACGCATTGCAATTCTCCAGACTCGGCAAATTTCGGCACATATTACCCAAAGCTATACCCCGATACGAGATGACGCTTTAACAGTTATCGTTTTTGCAGCATAAATCACGTGTACCCCTGCGCTAAGTCGGTGAATGGCTGAAGGGTGGTCATACTAATGATATGATATGAATATCAGTGCCCGGGATTGTCCCCGGGCTCCACACTTCAAAGGTTACAGTTATGATTATCGTTACCGGCGGCGCGGGCTTTATCGGCAGCAATATTGTTAAGGCTCTCAATGACAAAGGCATCACCGACATCCTGGTGGTGGATAACCTGAAAGACGGCACCAAGTTCGTTAACCTGGTGGATCTGAACATTGCCGACTACATGGATAAAGAAGATTTTCTGATCCAGATTATGGCGGGCGAAGAGTTCGGCGATATCGACGCAATCTTCCATGAAGGTGCTTGCTCCTCCACCACCGAGTGGGACGGCAAGTACATGATGGACAACAACTATCAGTACTCCAAAGAGATCCTGCACTACTGCCTGGAGCGCGAAATTCCGTTCCTGTACGCCTCTTCCGCGGCGACCTACGGCGGTCGCACCTCCGACTTTATTGAATCCCGCGAGTATGAGCAGCCGCTGAATGTCTACGGCTACTCCAAGTTCCTGTTTGACGAATATGTACGCCAGGTCCTGCCAGAAGCGAACTCCCAGATTGTCGGTTTCCGCTACTTCAACGTCTACGGACCGCGCGAAGGCCATAAAGGCAGCATGGCGAGCGTGGCATTCCACCTCAACACCCAGCTGAATAATGGCGAAAGCCCGAAACTGTTTGAAGGCAGCGATGGCTTTAAGCGTGACTTCGTTTACGTGGGCGACGTGGCGGCGGTGAACCTGTGGTTCTGGGAAAACGGCGTCTCCGGCATCTTCAACCTGGGTACCGGCCGCGCAGAATCCTTCCAGGCGGTGGCTGACGCCGCGCTGGCTTACCACCAGAAAGGCACCATTGAGTACATCCCGTTCCCGGACAAGCTGAAAGGCCGCTATCAGGCATTCACCCAGGCGGATCTGACCAACCTGCGTGCCGCTGGCTATGACAAGCCTTTCAAGACCGTTGCCGAAGGCGTAACGGAATATATGGCCTGGCTGAACCGCGACGCGTAAGTATGAAAATTTTGGTGGTAGGCCCGTCATGGGTGGGCGACATGATGATGTCGCAAAGTCTCTATCGCACGCTCAAGGCGCGCTATCCCCAGGCGATAATTGACGTGATGGCACCCGCGTGGTGCCGTCCGCTGTTATCGCGGATGCCGGAAGTGAACGAAGCGATCCCGATGCCGCTCGGCCACGGGGCGCTGGAAATTGGCGAACGCCGCAAGCTCGGCCATAGCCTGCGTGATAAGCGCTACGATCGCGCTTATGTACTGCCGAATTCCTTTAAATCTGCCCTGGTTCCCTTCTTTGCGGGCGTTCCGCACCGCACCGGCTGGCGCGGCGAGATGCGCTACGGCCTGCTGAATGACGCGCGGGTGCTGGATAAAGAGGCCTGGCCGCTGATGGTAGAGCGCTACGTGGCGCTGGCCTACGACAAAGGGGTGATGCGCAGCGCGAAAGACCTGCCGCAGCCGCTGCTGTGGCCGCAGCTTCAGGTTAACGAGGGTGAGAAATCCCAGATCTGCAATACTTTTGGCCTGCAGGCCGATCGCCCGATCATCGGCTTCTGCCCGGGCGCGGAGTTCGGCCCGGCGAAGCGCTGGCCGCACTATCACTACGCTGAGCTGGCGAAGCAGCTGATCGACGAAGGCTATCAGATTGTGCTGTTCGGCTCGGCGAAAGATCACGAGGCGGGCAATGAAATCCTCGCCGCGCTGAGCATCGAGCAGCAGGCCTGGTGCCGCAATCTGGCCGGGGAGACCCAGCTGGAGCAGGCGGTGGTTCTGCTGGCAGCCTGTAAGGCGGTCGTGACGAATGACTCCGGCCTGATGCACGTTGCCGCGGCGCTGAACCGCCCGCTGGTGGCGCTGTACGGCCCGAGCAGCCCGGACTTCACGCCGCCGCTGTCACATAAAGCGCGCGTGATCCGCCTGATCACCGGCTACCACAAAGTCCGTAAAGGTGACGCCGCTGAAGGCTATCACCAGAGCCTGATCGACATCACTCCGCAGCGTGTCCTCGACGAGCTTAACGAACTGCTGTTGAGCGAAGAAGGATAACGGATGCGGGTATTGATCGTTAAAACCTCCTCAATGGGCGATGTGCTGCATACCCTGCCCTCGCTCACTGATGCCATGCAGGCTATTCCGGGTATCCGTTTCGACTGGGTGGTGGAAGAGGGCTTCGCCCAGATCCCCACCTGGCATGCTGCCGTAGACCGCGTTATTCCGGTGGCGATCCGCCGCTGGCGCAAGGCGTGGTTTTCCGCACCGATTAAGGCGGAACGTCAGGCCTTTCGCGACGCGCTGCAGGCCCACCATTACGATGCGATCATCGACGCCCAGGGGCTGGTAAAAAGCGCGGCGCTGGTCACCCGGTTGGCCCACGGCATAAAGCACGGTATGGACTGGCAGAGCGCCCGTGAACCGCTGGCGAGCCTGTTCTACAATCGTCGCCACGCGATCGCGAAGCAGCAGCATGCCGTGGAGCGCACCCGGGAGCTGTTCGCAAAGAGCCTTGGCTATGCGAAACCGCAACTGCAGGGGGATTACGCCATTTCGCAGCATTTCCTGCACGATGCAAAGCCACACGCGCCTTATCTTATCTTCCTGCACGCCACCACCCGGGATGACAAACACTGGCCGGAAGCCCACTGGCGCGATCTTATCGGCCTGCTGAGCCATGCGGGCCTGCGCATCAGGCTGCCGTGGGGCGCTCCGCACGAAGAGGCGCGGGCGAAGCGTCTGGCGGAAGGCTTTGATTACGTGGACGTGCTGCCCCGGATGAAGCTGGATGGCGTAGCGCAGCAGCTGGCGGGCGCGACGGCGGTGGTGTCGGTGGATACCGGTCTCAGCCACCTGACGGCGGCGCTGGATCGTCCTAATATTACGCTTTACGGCCCGACGGACCCGGGTCTGATTGGCGGCTATGGCAAAAATCAATATATCTGCCGCCCGGAACATTCATCGCAGCTGAGCGACCTCAGCGCCGCTGCGGTATTTGCGCAATTAGAGCCGTTGCTGGCAGCAGAGAGAGCCTATGTCTGATTTTTTCTCAGCGGAGCGCCCACCGAAGCGCGTGCTGATCGTGAAGCTGCGTCACCACGGTGACGTCCTGCTGACCTCGCCGGTCTTTACGGTACTGAAAACGAACTATCCCGATGTGGAAGTGGATGCCCTGGTGTATGACGACACCCAGGCGATGCTCACCAGCCATCCGTTTATCGACCAGGTGCATACCATCGGGCGTAACTGGCGTAAAAAGGGCTGGTTCGCGCAGTTCCGTCTGTATCGTGCGTTGCTGAACACCCTGAAAGCGCGTCAGTATGACGTGCTGATCAACCTCACCGAACACTGGCACGGCGCGCGTCTGGCGCGCCGTCTGAAGCCGCGCGTCTCCGTCGGCTTTAAGCCCGATAAACGCGGCGGACTGGCGCGTCGCCGCTGGGTGAAATCCTTCACCACCCTCTACCCGGCGATCCAGGATAACAGCCGCCATATGGTGGAGGTGAATCTGGATGCGCTGCGGCGGATCGGCATCCATCCCCAGACCGATGCAGACAAGCACACCCTATTTGTACCGGGCGATGCGGCGGAAGCGTCGATTGCCGAAAAACTGGCCGGCTTTGGGCTGAGCAGCGGCTCTTACATTCTGGTGCACCCCACGTCGCGCTGGATGTTTAAGGCCTGGGATATCCAAAAGCTGGCGGCGACCATTGATAACCTGGCGGCCCGCGGCCTGCCGGTTATCCTCTCCGCCGCACCGTCAAAAGAAGAGACCGACTATATGGATGCGCTGCGGGCTGCGCTCACCCAGCCGGTGTTTGATTTAAGCGGTCAGTTAAACCTGAAAGAGCTGGGCGCGCTGATGAAGCACGCGCGGATCTACTTCGGCGTTGACTCCATGCCGATGCACCTCGCCAGCGCGGTGGGCACACCGACCGTCGCCATCTTCGGCCCGACCGGAGCGATTAAGTGGGCGCCGTGGGGAGTGAACTACCGCGTGATTGTGGCTGGGTTTACCTGCCAGCCGTGCGGTAAAGCGGGCTGCGGCGACAGCGGCGTCTCCGACTGCATTACGGCGATCACCCCGCAAATGGTGCTGAGCGCCATCGATACGCTGCTGCTGGAAAACCCGGCATGAAGCTCGCTATCGTCCGACAGACCTATAACCCCAACGGCGGCGCGGAGCGCTTCGTCTCCCGCGCGCTGAACGTGCTGGCGCAGGATACGGCTCTCGACGTCACGCTGATCGCCCGCCAGTGGGAGGATGCCGCCGGCTGGAAAACGCTGACGGTTAATCCATCATTCCGTAACCGTCTCGATCGCGAGTCGGGTTTTGCCGACGCCGCGGCGGCGCAGTTTACGCAGTTCGATATCGTGCAGAGCCACGAACGTATTCCCGGGGCGACCATCTTCCGCGCCGGGGATGGCGTACACGCAACCTGGCTTGAGCAGTACAACCGCATCCAGTCGCCGCTGGCGCGCTGGGCGCAGTCCCTGAGCCGCTACCATCGCTATATTTTGCGGGCGGAAGCGCAGATGTTTACCCATCCTGCGCTGCGCAAAGTGATCTGCAACTCGAAAATGGTGCGGGACGATATCGCCCGTCGTTTTGGCCTGGCCGATGACAAGCTGACGGTAATCTACAACGGTGTGGATACGACCCACTTCAGCCCGGATGTGCGCACGCTCTCCCAGCGGGACGTCCTGGGTATTCCGCAGCATGCGCCGGTTCTGGCCTATGTCGGCTCCGGCTTCAGCCGTAAAGGGGTGGCGACGGCGCTGCGCGCTATTGTGCCTCACCCTGAGGTCTGGCTGCTGGTTGCCGGGCGGGACAAGCACGCCCGCAAATTCGAAAAGCTGGCGCAGACGCTCGGCGTCGCTTCCCGGGTGCGTTTTCTGGGGCCGGTCGCCGATGTGCGCCAGGTCTACGGCACCGCCGACGCGCTGATCCTGCCGACGCTATACGATCCCTTCCCGAATGTCTGTGTCGAAGCGCTGGCCTGCGGCCTGCCGCTGCTCACCAGCCATGGCTGCGGCGCGGCAGAGTGGATTGAAGAAGGGGTGAACGGCTGGGTGCGCGACGCGCTCGACAGTGACGGATATCAGCAGGCGATAAGCCTCTGGCTTCAGGGCCGTGACCAGGGTGTGGATTATTCAGCAGCAGCACGCGCTACTGCTGAGCCTTATACCCTGGAGCGGATGGCGAAAGCGCTGCAGGCGCTCTATCGCGAACTGCTGCGTTGAGCCGCGTTGGAAAAGACCTTTTCCATTGAGGCAAGCATACATTCACGAGTGAAATGGCGGCACAGGTAATCATAGCCCTGCTGCGCCAGCGTTTGGCGCAGCAAAGCATCCTCATACAGTTTCACAATCGCCTCGCGCAGCGCCGTTTCATCGCGCTGGGCGATCAAAATACCGGTTTTGCCGTCGATCACGGCATCTGCCGTGCCGCCCGCATCGGTGGCGATGGTGGCGATCCGCGACGCCAGCGACTGCAGCACTCCCTGCGGGACGCCTTCCATATCGTGCGACGGGCTAAGCGCAACATCAAACGCCGGGAACCAGCGCTCAGGATCGCTCCGGTGCCCCGCCATCACTACGCGCGCCTGTAATCCCAGGTCGATAATCTCCTGCTCCAGCGTCGCTTTATGCGGCCCCTCTCCCACTATCGCCAGTTTGATCTGCGGATGATCAATGGCGGCCAGGGCGCGTAGCAGTACGCTATGGCCTTTATTAGGCCGCAGATGTGACACCACCCCCAGCCAGAAATCCCCCTGCGACAGGCCGCAGTATGCGCGGGCCTGTTGCTTATCCGCCGGATGAAAACGCTGCGTATCCACGCCACTCGGTACAGACGTACTTTGGTTCATCGGCACGCCGATATCGGCCATCTGCTGGCGCAGCGCCTCCCCGGTAGTGACGATATGCGAACAGGCTTTACGAAACAGCCAGCGGGTGGTCCAGTTGTTACGCGGCACGCCGGAAGCATGGCGCGTACGCACCAGCGGCACCGGGTTTGAGAGAGTAAGATTGGCCAGCGCCACCAGCCAGGTATCGGCAGAATTATGACTATTTATGACATCAATGGATGAACGGTTCTCTTTCAGCCAGCCGCGCAGCTGCTGCAGGTTCTGAAGGTTCTTGCGCCGAAGCGGCATGGTGACCACCGTTAACCCGGCATCGCGCGCCAGGCCATGCAGCGGCGCACTCTCCGGGCAAAGTATGGTCACCTGATGGCCACGCTGAATCATCCCAAGGGACTCATTAATAATGCGTAACGGCTGGCCGCCCTTACCCCCGTCGGCTTCAGTGTGAACAATATGCATACTTTTCCTGGTTATTGTGCATTAGCTGGCATAACAACAAATTATATACGTTACAGCCCCGGTAATACATAAAGCCCAGGCACTGGAAAGCGTGATATGGATTATTCTTGCTTACAAACATTGTCCTTCTGTAGGTCAGGTATTTGTGATAATTTTCTCTGGCTTTTTATTTCCCACTGAAAAACCGTGGAAATCACTCACTGCATTGTTAACCAGCCGGTCAAGAACCGAAAAATCCTTAACCAGCCCAAAAAATATGACAAATACTCGTAACATTCTGACAGGCCTGTTAGTCCTTGCTGTACTGGCCTTATGTTTTGTCTGGCCTATTCCTAACGATCAGCTGCCGTTTCATCGTAATGGTTTGATTTATCCCATTGTCGCGGTCGCTCTTGGTCTCTTTTTTAGCAATAACGCAACCAGACAACGGCTGAATTTAAGCAAAATTAAGTTCGTTCTTATCGTGGTATGGGCGTTAACTTTCTTTATTGTGATTAATGGTTTTTTTGTCGCACCAGATATTAAAGAGATGGTTTCTGCCTGGAGCGGTCAGTGGCTACGCCCGGTATTACTGTTCTGTGCAGGGCTGGTATTATTACCAGCGATCCAAAGAACCTATCCCTCCATGACCGCCGCCCGCTTCTTTACGCTGGTGATCCTCTTTTTCTGGGGCGTGGTCTGCGTTCATTTGCTGGATTCACTCTGGCTCTACTGGCGCGACGGCTATATACACTGGGGTGAAACACGGATTGTTTATAACCGCACCCGCATGAGCTTCCAGGTCAATATGATCACCGGCTTTTTGATGGCCGAGTTGCTGGCGCGTGGTCTGTTGCATCAACGCTTCCTGCGCCTGAAAACCTCAGTACTGGCGTTAATGCTGTTAAGTAATCTGGTGTGTACCGCACTGGTGGACACCCGCTGGGGCACCATCGGTCTGGTCGGCAGCATTTTCTCTACCTTTATCCTGCTGAGCATGCACAACATGCGGCGCAGCCGGGTTATCGTTACAGGTGGTATTCTTGTGGGCATTACTATTGCCTCGGTGTTACTCGGTTACGCTTCCTGGAAAACAGACCCACGCTGGCAAAATCTGGAAAGTGATGCCATAGCGGGCTGGAACGCTCCCTTTACTAGCTTTTGTTACAATAAAACAGACGGAACGGTACCGGTTAACAGTCTCGGTGTACCTATGAACCATTCCAATGGTTGTCGGGCCAGCTTCTTCCATCAGGGCTGGAAACTGATTGCCGAACACCCGGCAGGCATGGGGGCCAGAAAAGAGGCCTTCCGTTATGTATTACGCCGGGATACCCAGGATAACCGTATTAATATCCCCCATAGCCACTACGGCCTGATCGAATTTGGTATTCAGAATGGTGTGATAGGTATCGCCGGCTGGCTGATCCTGCTGGTGGGCTGCTGGTATATCGGCTGGCGGGAGTTTCGTCGCGGCAACATGATGGTGGGGATGTTCCTGCTGCTCTTTACCGTCGGCTTCTTCTGCCGGACCATGGTCGATCACAACCTTAAAGATCACTACCTTGAGCAGTATATGCTGCTGACCGGCCTGCTGGTTGGTATGTGCGCCCTACGCCCTGCACCGACCGAGAAGTTAACATCCTGATGAAGACGTCACGCCAGCGGTGTTTAACACCCTGGCGTGGAACGCTTTAGCCTGCCGGCTGTCGAAATGCCGTTGCATGTGATGGTTATACCCTTTTATTGCTGCGTATTTTTACGGAGAAAGCATGTCTGAAACGCCTCAATTAAGCCTCATCGTTGCCGTTTATAACGGCGAAAAATTCCTGAGCGCTTTTTTTGACAGCATTAAACAGCAGAATTTATCCAGTCTGGAATTGATTATTGTTAATGACGGATCGACGGATCGCTCAGCTGAAATTATTTCCCGCTACGCCAACGAATTTACCCATTTTAAGGTTATCGACCAGGCTAATGGCGGCGTATCAGCCGCGCGCAACACCGGTCTGGCCGCGGCGACCGGCGAATACGTTGCCTTCCCGGATATTGATGACGTTATTTACCCTGGCATGTACCCGCGCCTGCTGGAGATCGCCTTTGCGGGCCAGCTGGATGTCGCGACCTGCAACGGCACCTATATTTATGACGATGGCCGTCCGTCGAAAAAAATTTTCCCGTCCGATAAGCTGGCCTCCACTGGCGTAATGGGTGGCCCCGAATGGTTGCAGATAGCGCTGGCCTCGCGCAAATTCCTGCATGTCACCTGGCTGAATATTTATCGCCACGCCTTTATCAAGGCACAGGGTTTTACCTTCGAACATGGCCTGCGCCATCAGGATATCCCCTGGACCACGGAAGTACTGCTGACCGCGAAACGGGTGCAATACATTGACGAAGTCTATTACGACTATCTGATCCACTCTGCATCGGTCTCCCATACGCCAGGTACCGACGACACCCGCATGCGTTCGTCACGTCACTATATGAAGATCCTCGAAATGCTGGACGCCATCAATAAGCGCTACCCGGAGCAGGTAAAGCGTGTCCCGGCCTGTCAGTGGCAAATCGCCAAAGAGGGTTTGGGTATTTTGCACAGCATTAACAATATCGAAGACAGCGCGAAGAAACGCGAAATTACTCAGGAACTGTTCGATCGCGGCATTTGGTCGATGATCTGGCAAAACGCGCGCGGCTTACGCCAGCGCTGGCGTCTGGGACGTCGTTACTTCCGCCTTAAGAAAATCATCGGCTAACGGATATTATGAGCAAACTTAAATTACACGCAGTCTCCCGCGCTGATTTCATCGCTAAAAACTACGCAGATTTCCAGACGCTGCTGGATAACCGCGTGAACCCGGACACCATCCCGGAGCGCTTTTACTGCGGCGGGCGCGGCGGCTGGACGTTCCAGACCACCCTGGCGCTGAAGCACTATTACGGCGACGATATTGAGTGTTCTTTTGGCTCAGAGTGTCGCCCGGATGCCATCAACCTGATGCATAACGATGATTTTGGATCGCGCGTTAAACCCTGGCGTGGCGTCACCGTCGTCGCCCGTGCCGATCGTCCACCGGTGATTGGCGCCGACGTGGTGGTGGATCAGAATCCTGAAGCGGGCAACCGCAGCAATGGCGTCTTTGTACCCTACTGGCCGCAACCCGGCGTGAAACCGCGCGAACGTACCGATGAAACTGTCAAAACCGTGGCCTTTTTTGGCCGCGTGGACAGCTTCCCGGAGGCCTTCCGTAGCGACGAATTTAAGCAGCGCCTTGCTGAACAGGGCATCGACCTGCGCATCTCCTTCGATAACTGGACCAACTATCAGGACGTCGACGTCTGTATCAGCTTCCGTAAATCCCATGACCATAAGCTGACGCGCAAACCTGCCAGCAAGCTGATTAACAACTGGCTCGGCAAAACGGTAATGATCTGCGATGACGAACCCTCGTACCGTGCTATCCGCGAAAGTGAGCTTGATTACCTGATCGCCAAAACGCCTGATGAAGCCTTCGAGGCCATTATGCGCCTGAAGAATACCCCTGAACTCTATCGTCAGATGCGTGAACAGGGCGATAAACGTCTGCAGGTTTATTCCCGCGAAGCGGTCGCCGCGCGTTGGTTCAATCTGTTTGAGGATATCTGGCGTAAAGGACTGCATAAACGCCCTACTCTGATCCGCGCCCTGCGTTTTGGTTTTGGTAAAGCCATTCGCCCGCTCACTAAAAAGTTTTGAGTTACGTTGAGTCCGTTCATGTTTAAAGCATCCTTACTCTCGCCCCTCACGCCGCGCCGCAATATCCTGCGCACCGTGGTGTTAACCCTGGTTTTCCTGGTGCTGTTTTCACTCTGTGAAATCATCATCCTGCTGAAAGACCATGTTTATCAGCCGAAATCCAGCGACATGTCGCTGTACCTGATTATCTCCCTGCTGGCGGCCATCAGTGCCCGCTTCTTCCTGACCCGGCTACTGCTGGCCGTCACCTTTATCGTCCAGATATCGGAAGCGGTCTATTACCAGTTCTACGGTCAGTTTTACGGCCCGAGCGAAGTATGGCTGGCCTTTGTCGAAACCAAAGATATCGCCAGCGGCATTACGGACAGCCTCGGATCGCTTGGGATTTACTTTGTCATCATGGCCGTCGCGGTGCTCTTTGCGCTGGTCTTTACCCGCCGCCTCGCGCCGCAGTGGCATAAGTGGGTCGCCATGCCTTGCCTGCTGGCTATCATGGTGATGTTTGTCGGCCAGTTCTATAAAGCCATCGACGGGCAGATGTATAAATTCAACCCGGATCTGCGCCACTCCTTACTGCGTAACGGTCTGTCCGCCATGAGCTTCAGTGCCATTCGTCTGATCCCGGAAGCCATTTCCGGCGAAAATCAGAGCCTCACGCATTATGCGCCCTATAAGGTCACGCCGGTTGAGGGTAGTCAGGCCGGGAAATACTCCATAATCCTGGCGATTGGTGAGAGTCTGAACCCGCACCACGTCAGCGCCCTGGGCTATGAACGTGACACCACCCCGGAGCTGAAAGCGCTGATGCAGCAGTATCAGGGGACCGGGCGTCTGATCGTCTCTAACGCGGTCTCGACCCGCGTGGCAATCCCGATGCTGGTGAACAACCTGCGTGAGCCGGATAACTACGGCGCCTATAAGTCGAAGTCGACCAATATCTTCACTAATGCCAAAAAACAGGGCTACCAGACGGCGTTTATCTCCGCCCAAGGCCTGGAAGGATTGAGCAACTGGATCGGTATTCACGACATTGACCTGTGGGAAGATACGCAGATCCGCCCGGCGCCGGACGTGGGTGCCGATGTGGTGCTGACCCCTTCGGTTGAGCAGGCTAAGCTGGACTGGAACAAACCGTTCCTGATGGTGCTGAACAGCCGTGCGCCGCACATCCCTTACGAGCGCAACATCCCGCAAGGCTTCGCCAAATTCTCTACCCCACGTCTCGATGACGACGTGGCGCAGAAGAAAAACGAGTACGATGATGCCGTTCGCCTGTACGACAGAGAGCTGGCTTCGGCGATCCGTACCGCCAAGGCGAAATCAAAGCTGCCGGTCCTGGTCTTTATCACCTCGGATCACGGGGAGCGCGTGGGTGATGGCGGTCTGTTCGGCCACTCCATCGTTGAGATGCCGATTGCCCAGGTGCCGTTCCTCTACTTCAGTAACGATCAGGCGTATGCGATGAGCGCCATCAGCCCGCAGATGCCGCTCAACCATTACCAGATGGCGACGCTGATCAACAAAATGCTGGGATACGCGGTCAGTAATCCGAACCAGAAAGACGACAGCTACTTCATCACTGGGGGTGATATTCGGGGACTGTCGGAGCGTGTCACCTACCACCTGAACGCGTTGCCGGAAGCGGAACGTTAAGCAGAAACAAAAAAACGGGCAGCGAATGCCCGTTTTTTTATCTGTGAACGCACGTAACGCAGGCAAATGGCTGAGCAAACGCGCCAAAGGGATAGCTTTAAACGGCCTAAATGCTTAGAATTTGCCCGCCGAAACTGAAAAAACGGATAATCGCTTGGAATTGTTGTATACCGCTCTGCTCTATATTATTCAGCCACTGGTGTGGCTACGACTGCTGCTGCGTAGCCGTAAAGCGCCTGCCTACCGTAAACGCTGGGCTGAACGCTATGGTTATTGCCGCAACAAAGTTGCGCCGGACGGTATCCTGCTCCATTCCGTTTCGGTGGGTGAAACGCTGGCCGCCATTCCGCTGGTCCGCGCCCTGCGCCACCGCTATCCGTCGCTGCCGATCACCGTCACCACCATGACGCCTACCGGTTCCGAACGCGCCATGTCCGCTTTTGGCAAAGATGTGCATCACGTCTATCTGCCGTATGATTTACCCTGTGCCATGAACCGTTTCCTTAACACCGTGCGCCCTAAGCTGGTGATCGTAATGGAAACCGAACTGTGGCCGAACATGATTTCTGCCCTGCACGCCCGCAAAATTCCCCTGGTGGTGGCTAACGCTCGCCTGTCAGAACGCTCCGCGAAGGGCTACGGCAAGCTGGGCAACTTTATGCGCCGCCTGCTGAGCAAGATCACCCTGATTGCGGCACAAAACGAAGAAGATGGCGCGCGATTCCTGTCGCTGGGCCTGAAGCGCAACCAGCTGGCGGTCACCGGCAGCCTGAAGTTTGATATTTCTGTTACCCCGGAGCTGGCTGCCCGGGCAGTCACATTGCGTCGCCAGTGGGCGCCGCGCCGCAAAGTGTGGATCGCCACCAGTACCCACGACGGTGAAGAAGAGATTATCCTGCAGGCGCACCGCCAGCTTCTTGAACGCTTCCCGGACCTGCTGCTGATCCTCGTGCCTCGTCATCCTGAACGGTTTAAAGATGCCCGCGAGATGGTGCAAAAGGGCGGATTCAGCTTCACGATGCGCAGCAGCGGTGAGATCCCGTCCGCCAGCACCCAGGTAGTGATTGGCGATACCATGGGTGAGCTGATGCTGCTTTACGGTATTGCCGATCTGGCCTTTGTGGGTGGCAGCCTCGTGGAGCGTGGCGGGCATAACCCGCTGGAGCCCGCAGCGCACGCCATCCCGGTGCTGATGGGGCCGCATACCTTCAACTTCAAAGATATCTGCGCCAAACTGCAGCAGGCGGACGGGCTGATTACCGTCACCGATGCGAACGCCATCGAAAAAGAGGTTTCAAACCTGCTGACCGACGAAGATTATCGTCTGTGGTATGGCCGTCACGCTGTCGAAGTGCTGCATCAGAACCAGGGGGCGCTGACCCGCCTGCTGCAGCTGCTGCAACCTTACCTGCCCCTGCGGAGCCACTGATGTCTGCGCGTCTGTCGGTGGTGATGATCGCCAAAAACGCCGCCGACCTGCTGCCGGATTGCCTCGCCTCTGTGGCATGGGCCGATGAACTGATCCTGCTCGATTCCGGCAGTACCGACGACACGGTTAACATCGCCCGCGCAGCCGGCGTACAGGTCCATATCGATGCCGACTGGCAGGGTTATGGTATTCAGCGCCAGCGGGCGCAGCAGTACGCCACCGGCGATTATGTCCTGATGATCGACACCGACGAGCGTGTAACCCCAGAGCTTAAACAGGCCATCCAGCGCGTACTGGCGGCCCCTCAGCCTGATGTTGTCTACAGCATCGCCCGGCGAAACTATTTCCTTGGCCGCTTTATGCGTCACAGCGGCTGGTATCCCGATCGCGTTATGCGTCTTTATCCGCGGACGCGCTATCAGTACAACGATAACCTGGTTCATGAGTCGCTGGCCTGCGACGGTGCGCCAGTGACTGCCCTCGATGGCGACCTCCTGCATCTGACCTGCCGTGATTTCGCCAGCTTTCAGCGTAAACAGCTTAATTACGCCACGGCGTGGGCCCAGGAGCGCCATCAGCGCGGCAAGAAGACCTCGCTGGCTGGGATTTTCAGCCACACCGTCGGCGCGTTTCTGAAGACGCTGGTGCTACGTGGCGGCGTGCTGGACGGTAAACAGGGCTGGTTACTGGCGGTGGTTAATGCCCAGTATACTTTTAATAAATACACCGAGCTGTGGGCGCTGAGCCGCGGCTACTCTGAGAAAGCGTGAGCCATGAGCACAAAAGCGATTTATCCGGGTACCTTTGATCCTGTCACCAACGGCCATATCGATATCGTCACGCGTGCCGCAAGCATGTTTGATACGGTGATTCTGGCGATTGCCGCCAGCCCCAGCAAAAAGCCCCTGTTCGATCTCGATGAGCGGGTTGCGCTGGCGAAAGCCGCGACCGCGCACTTACCCAATGTGGAGGTCGTGGGCTTTAGCGATCTGATGGCGAACTTTGCCCGCGCTCAGCAGGCCAATATCCTGATTCGCGGACTGCGCGCGGTGGCCGATTTTGAATATGAGATGCAGCTGGCGCACATGAACCGCCATCTGATGCCCGAGCTGGAGAGCGTCTTTCTGATGCCGTCCAAAGAGTGGTCGTTTATCTCCTCTTCGCTGGTCAAAGAGGTGGCTCGCCACGCGGGTGACGTCACCCATTTCTTACCCGCCAGCGTGCATCAGGCGCTGATGGACAAGCTGAAATAAATGTTTTGCCCGGTGGCGCTGCGCTTACCGGGCCTCCGCATCATTTCTGGCACTGACGGCAATAGAACGTTGCCCGTTGGGCATGCTTCGTTGCCACAATCGGTGTGCCACAGACCCGACACGGCTCATCTTTACGGCCATAGACCTGTAGCTCCTGAGCAAAGTAGCCCGGCTTGCCGTCGCTTTGCAGGAAGTCTTTCAGGGTAGTTCCGCCCTGCTCAATCGAACGCAGCAGTACGGCTTTGATCACCCGCACCAGCAGCTCACACTCCTGCGACGACAGCGATGAGGCTAACCGATCGGGATGGATCCCGGCGGCAAACAGCGATTCACTGGCGTAGATATTGCCCACGCCGACCACCAGCTTGTTATCCATCAGCCAGGGTTTAATGGCGGTTTTCTTCTTCGCGCACTTCGCCTTCAGGTACTCCGCGTTAAACGCGTCAGAGAGCGGCTCCGGCCCGAGGTGCGCCAGCACATTATGCCCTTCCAGCTCTTTGGTCCACAGCCAGGCGCCAAAACGACGCGGATCGGTATAGCGCAGCACTTTGCCGTTGCTCATCACCAGATCGACATGGTCATGTTTTTCTGCGGGCAACTCTTCGCTGAGGATGCGCAGGCTCCCGGACATGCCCAGATGGATGATGATCCAACCGTCAGGCAACTCAAGCAGCAGGTACTTTGCGCGGCGCTGTACGCTGAGAACCGGTTTATCGCTCAGCGCATGGATCTCGTCAGAGACCGGCCAGCGAAGACGACCGTTACGGACAACAGCGTGAAGAATGGTCGCACCGACCAGATGAGGCTCAATGCCACGGCGGCTGGTCTCTACCTCAGGTAATTCAGGCATGGTTCCTCCGTTGAGATGCAGAATGCAAAAAACCCCGCAGATGCGGGGTTTTTCAATACAAGGAATCTAAAATTATTTGATTTTAGCTTCTTTGTACATAACGTGCTGGCGTACAACTGGATCGAACTTTTTCAGTTCCAGTTTTTCCGGCTTAGTACGTTTGTTCTTCGTGGTGGTGTAGAAGTGACCTGTACCAGCAGAAGAAACCAGCTTGATTTTCTCGCGAATACCTTTAGCCATGATTTATTTCCTCTTTAAGTACTTAGTACTTTTCGCCACGGGCACGCAGTTCAGACAGAACTGTATCGATGCCTTTCTTATCAATTACACGCATACCTTTAGCAGATACGCGCAGGGTGACAAAACGCTTCTCGCTCTCAACCCAGAAACGGTGAGAGTGCAGGTTCGGCAGGAAACGGCGTTTAGTCGCGTTCAGTGCGTGGGAACGGTTGTTACCGGTCACCGGACGCTTGCCAGTAACTTGGCAGACTCGGGACATGTCTATTCTCCAAAAATCAAATTAGCTCGAGCTTCGTATGGGGTATCGGCGCCTCGTCAGGCTTTACAGCCCGGTCATCGCGTAGTTCTTAGTGAACCATCGATTGCCAGGCCCAATTGCCAAACCCGAGATTCTCAAAGGTGGCGTAGTATACGCTGACTCGCGGATGTGCTCAAGTCCCGAACAGACAAAGATCCCGATGGATCGCGAGAAATGGCTTAAATCCACCCACGTTCGGCAAACGAAACGTACTCTCCGCGGCCAATGACCAGATGATCAAGAACACAAATGTCCATGAATTGACAGCATTTAATGATGCGTGCGGTCACGTCTCTGTCGGCTTTGCTCGGTTCGGCGCGCCCTGAGGGGTGATTATGCGCGAGGATCACGCCCGCGGCATTCACTTTTATCGCTTCGCGCACAATTTCCCGGGGATGCACCTCAACGTGGCGCAGGGTTCCCGAAAATAACCGGCTGTGGCTCAGCACCCGGTTTTGGTTATCGAGGAAGATAACCATAAAGATCTCGCGCTCCTCTTCCGCCAGTTGGCTGCGCACAAACTCCCGGGTCATCTGCGGGTCTTTTAGCGGATTGATGCTCCGAATCCCCGAGCAGTAATAACGGCGGGCAAGCTCCGCAATCCCTTTCAGCTGGGCGAATGTCGCCAGGCCAATTCCCTCGACCCGCCTGAAATCCTTCAGCTCTGCGGATAACAAACCGTGCAGCGAGCCGAAATGCTGCAACAGATCTCTGGCAAGCGCAAACACGTTTTTACTCCGCGTCCCGGTACGCAGGAAGAGCGCCAGCAGCTCTTCGTCCGTCAGCCGTGTCGCGCCATCCCTTAGCATTTTCTCCCGCGGCAGCAGCGGGGATAGTGTCTCCATACCCTCTCCTTCTCCATCACCACGCTATGCTGCCACAGCACCTGTCGCCTCACGAGGCTCTGTTTTTCGTATTGCGTAGCGCCTCGCAAAGTGGCGGATGGACAACAGCACGATGCTTTTCGGATTGTGATAAAATGCCCGCCTCTCAGCTGAACCCAACAGGAAAGAATCATGATGAGCCTGGCCGGTAAAAAAATCGTTCTTGGCGTGAGCGGCGGCATTGCAGCCTATAAAACGCCGGAACTGGTGCGCCGTTTACGCGAGCGCGGGGCGGACGTGCGGGTGGCAATAACCGAAGGGGGCAAAGCGTTCATTACGCCGCTGAGCCTGCAGGCCGTTTCAGGCTACCCGGTGTCGGACAGCCTGCTCGATCCGGCGGCAGAAGCCGCAATGGGCCATATTGAGCTGGGTAAATGGGCCGATTTAGTCATCCTCGCCCCCGCCACCGCCGATCTCATCGCCCGCGTTGCCGCCGGCATGGCTAACGACCTGGTTACCACTATTTGCCTGGCCACTCCGGCGCCCGTTGCCGTGGTCCCGGCCATGAACCAGCAGATGTACCGCAACGCGGCAACGCAACATAACCTGGCGACCCTCGCCTCTCGCGGGCTGTTAATCTGGGGGCCGGATAGCGGTAGCCAGGCCTGTGGCGATGTGGGTCCGGGCCGCATGCTGGATCCGCTGGCGATTGTGGATCTGGCCGCGAGTCATTTTTCACCTGTCAACGATCTGCAACATCTCAACATCATGATTACCGCGGGTCCGACGCGTGAACCGCTGGATCCGGTGCGCTATATCACCAACCAAAGCTCCGGCAAGATGGGCTTTGCGATTGCCGCCGCCGCCGCGTCGCGCGGGGCAAAGGTGACGCTGGTGAGCGGCCCGGTTACGCTGCCAACGCCTCCAGGGGTGCAGCGCATCGACGTCGCTACCGCGCTGGAAATGGACGCCGCGGTTCAGGCCCATGCGCAGCAGCAGCAGATTTTTATCGGCTGTGCTGCCGTGGCGGACTATCGTGCTGCCGCCATAGCCGATGAGAAAATCAAAAAGCAAGGCGATGAAATCACGATAAAAATGGTGAAAAACCCCGATATCGTAGCCGGGGTCGCGGCATTAAAAGATCGCCGCCCTTACGTCGTTGGGTTTGCCGCTGAAACGAATAATGTGGAAGAATATGCCCGGCAAAAACGTACCCGCAAAAACCTCGATTTGATTTGCGCGAACGACGTATCGCTGGCCTCACAAGGATTCAACAGCGACAGCAACGCATTGCACCTTTTCTGGCAGGATGGAGATAAAGTCTTACCGCTTGAGCGCAAGGAACTCCTGGGCCAACAATTACTGGACGAGATCGTTACCCGTTATGATGAAAAAAATCGACGTTAAGATTCTGGACCCGCGTGTTGGTCAGCAATTTCCACTGCCGACCTATGCCACTACCGGCTCTGCCGGTCTTGACCTGCGTGCCTGCCTCGACGACGCCGTAGAACTGGCACCCGGCGCTACCACGCTGCTGCCGACCGGCCTTGCGATCCACATTGCCGACGCCTCTCTGGCGGCGGTGATCCTGCCGCGTTCCGGCCTGGGTCATAAGCATGGTATCGTGCTGGGCAACCTGGTGGGTCTTATCGATTCTGACTATCAGGGTCAACTGATGGTTTCTGTCTGGAACCGTGGCCAGGAGAGCTTCACCATTCAACCCGGCGAGCGTGTCGCCCAGATGGTGTTCGTCCCGGTGGTACAGGCTGAATTTAATCTGGTAGAAGATTTCGACGCGACCGATCGCGGCGAAGGCGGCTTCGGCCATTCCGGGCGTAAATAAACCCGGCTATACGCATCCCACAACGTATAACGTAATAACAAACCGCAAACAGCCGTTTGCGGTCGTTGTGTGGACGTCAGCCTGACTAGTGATTATTTTCAGGGGTATTTTGTAACATGGCAGAAAAACAAACAGCGAAAAGGAATCGTCGCGAAGAAATACTTCAATCTCTGGCTCTGATGCTTGAATCCAGCGATGGCAGTCAACGCATCACCACCGCAAAACTGGCCGCCTCTGTGGGCGTGTCGGAAGCGGCGCTGTACCGTCATTTTCCCAGCAAAACGCGGATGTTCGACAGCCTGATCGAGTTTATCGAAGATAGCCTGATCACGCGTATCAACCTGATTCTGAAGGATGAAAAAGACACCACCGCACGGCTGCGTCTGATTGTCCTGCTGATCCTCGGTTTCGGCGAGCGCAATCCGGGGTTAACCCGTATCCTGACCGGCCACGCGCTGATGTTTGAACAGGACAGATTGCAGGGGCGTATTAACCAGCTTTTCGAACGTATTGAGGCGCAGCTGCGCCAGGTATTACGCGAAAAGAAAATGCGCGAAGGGGAAGGCTTCACCACGGATGAATCACTGCTTGCCGGGCAAGTTCTGGCCTTCTGTGAAG
>NZ_JBBCPK010000051.1:0-33220 GCF_037150775.1 Leclercia sp. M50 | reverse complement strand
GTTAGTCAGGTCAAGTTAGTCAGAACAGGATACGTGGTTACGTTGTCACTATCAAGTATATATTAATATATATTAGTATATATTAGGTTAAATCATAGTTATGTGAAAGGTCAGGTAGGACAGGCGGCAGCAGGGCAGATCTGGATCAGGCCGGATGTTATGGGGTAGGATAGATGGAAAGTAGAAGCGGGGAAAGGTAGGTTTTAGTATTCCTACATATGGCGAGAACCTACATACCTACTCTATCGAGGATAGCGAAAAGGGGAGGCGTAGCCTCAACTTGAAGTATTCCGGCACATGGAAGATAAAAAAACAGCATCAGGAATACAAAAGAAACGTAACACACTGTTATATATAGGTATTTTGTTATATTCCGGTTTTTCCAAACATTCCAGCCAGAAATCACACCACATATACAAATCGCACTGTTTCAAAGTATTCCAAGCCGTGGAATGTTATTTTTGCTGTTTTGGAATATAAAAACGACGCAAACCCTTGATATATAAGGCTTTTTTGTTTTATTCCACACATTCCAAATATTCCAAAAATATAACACACATACATATATATAAAATAGATCGATCCCTGTCTTTTGCATGTGTAGATGTAGAGGTAGGGTGACACAAGGTAGGGTAGGAGCAATAGACCCTTATTTTCTACAAGTAGGAGTAGGCTAGCCTACTCCTACTTGTAGAAAATAAGGGTCTATTGCTCCTACCCTACCTTGTGTCACCCTACCTCTACATCTACACATGCAAAAGACAGGGATCGATCTATTTTATATATATGTATGTGTGTTATATTTTTGGAATATTTGGAATGTGTGGAATAAAACAAAAAAGCCTTATATATCAAGGGTTTGCGTCGTTTTTATATTCCAAAACAGCAAAAATAACATTCCACGGCTTGGAATACTTTGAAACAGTGCGATTTGTATATGTGGTGTGATTTCTGGCTGGAATGTTTGGAAAAACCGGAATATAACAAAATACCTATATATAACAGTGTGTTACGTTTCTTTTGTATTCCTGATGCTGTTTTTTTATCTTCCATGTGCCGGAATACTTCAAGTTGAGGCTACGCCTCCCCTTTTCGCTATCCTCGATAGAGTAGGTATGTAGGTTCTCGCCATATGTAGGAATACTAAAACCTACCTTTCCCCGCTTCTACTTTCCATCTATCCTACCCCATAACATCCGGCCTGATCCAGATCTGCCCTGCTGCCGCCTGTCCTACCTGACCTTTCACATAACTATGATTTAACCTAATATATACTAATATATATTAATATATACTTGATAGTGACAACGTAACCACGTATCCTGTTCTGACTAACTTGACCTGACTAACTACAGGAGTTAAGCTTAAAATGTGTTCAATGAGAGGTGATATTATGGAAAAGGTTAACATCTATGATGCTAAAACTAACCTGTCCAAGATCGTTCAAGAGGTCGCCCGGACTGGTGAGCCAGTTGTGATCGCAAAGAACGGTCACGCTCTGGTAAAAGTCATCGCCTACAGAGAAGAGAAGCCTAAGCGCAAGTTAGGTTTCATGCTCAACAAAGGTAGCGTTTCTGATAGCTTCCTTGATAACTTTGATGATATGAACGCTGATGAAATTCAAGATATGTTTGAAGGGAAATATGAGTAATGGATTACCTCTTAGATACCAATATCTTAATATTCATGGGTTATCGTCCTGATCGCTTAAAGCAAGAGGTTGTAGAGCTGTTGGAAGACACCGAAAACCGCCTGTTCTTCTCTGCTGCCAGCGTTTGGGAAGTCGTAATTAAAAGTAGTCTTAACAAGCCCTTTGATGTTGATAATCCAACGCTGTTTAGAGATGGCCTGTTTGAAGCTGGCTTGATTGAGATACCTGTTAAAAGCGAGCATACGCTTGTTGTAGCCGATTTGCCGGAGAAGCTACACAAAGACCCGTTTGACCGTCTTATCGTGGCTCAAGCGAAGCATAACAAGCTTCCTTTGATTACCAGCGATAGCAAGCTGATTGAGTTCGTTAGCGACTACATTACCATCATACCTAACCGATAAAAAAAGCCCCATAACAGGGGCTTTTTATTCAGTCTTCTTTACATTTTTCTTTAATGTGTTCATAAACTGATTTTAACTCTTCTTTTATCTGATGTGCTTTAAACCTTTTACCGTAGTTTTGAATACGATCTAGTTTAGTAATATTTAAACCACCTCTAACACAACATAGATAATAATCATTTGGGTTAATATAATATCCATTAGCTCTCATTTCAGAGACAAGAAATGTCAAAGCTTCACTTTCATCATCAAAACGCTCCGCTACTATATCTTTCATTATTACATTAAAGTTTGTTCTATTCATAATACTTTCCTTTTTTTATGTTTATTAACCTTTCAATACCATCCTATAACATTCAGTCAGAAAGATCGCTTTTAGACGCTTCTATCAATACTTTTGAAAGTGATGGGAATATATATTTATGCTTAGTGTTGTTATAACTCATGGATGTTTTTAAAACAAAACCACCCTTTTTAGACTCAACATACCACCATTTATGTGCTTCTAACTCAGACCTTTCTCTTCTTGAATAACCTAATTCAATCTTATCTTCTGACCATAGATTGATTATCTCTTTAGTGTTGATGTAATATCTAACTTCATCACTTCCGGGTTTTTTCCATTCATTAATAAAACCAGCTTCTTTCATTGCGTTAAAATCTTCACTATTTAAGTTTGACATAATATTCTCCTTTTGTTTTATGTTATATATATTAATTACACCATATTAAAATAATAGTCAAATAAATATATACTTTTATTTTAACTATCCGATAAGCGGTTTAGGTTTCTATTTTTTATTAGTGTTTTTATTTCCTCTTTGTATGCTATTAAAGTCATAATCTCTGTTAAAATCCCCATTGCTATCATTGTTGGAATATTGTTTGTTATCTCAAATAATGATGTTATCCCTAAACTGAACGCCACATTAAAAATTGAAGAAGTTATAATATTGATTGGTTTTTCTGTTTTATTCATTATTAATCTCCTCCACCGCCGCAATCGCCGCCACCATCACAATCTCCACCACTTCCAAAAAATGAGTCTGAGGTTGACGATCCTGAGCTTTTACTATTTCTTTTATGTTCTGTAATAAGTGATTTTTCAACAAGGTAGTTAAACTTATTACACAAAACCATTGCTTCATCTAACATATATTCAGCGTTTCTATAGTTGGATGGTTGTTTTAAATCTTTATCATAGAAAGCCAAAAGCTTTTTTCTTACTGTTTTACATTTGTCATTAAAGTCTTTGCTATACCCTTTTGAAAGCATAGCCCTACTTAATACATGTGAGGCTTTATCAATCTTTATCTTTAAAACCAATACCTTTATTTCTATCAAAAAACCTATTAAAAAGTTAATCATGTTATATTCTCCTTACCATAGCCCCTTGCGGGGCTGTGTTAGATATTAGCTGTTTATATAATCGTTAAAATCTACAGTGTAAAAACATTCGATATTATAATACTTTTCAAAGTTATAGATTAAATAGCAACCTTTATGATAATCAGAAGCGGCGTCTACTATTTTTCCAATGATCTTTTTATTTCCAGTTTTTTTAAACATTTCATTGCTTAACATCCAATCCGCAACATTTCTTATTTCGTCTTCTATTTTTACCGAAGCGTCTAAACTATTTAATGAAATGAATTTTAAAATAGCTGCGTCAGTGATTTCTATGTATTTAATTTTTTTCATATTACTTCTCCTTTTGTTTGTTTATATATAATTAATACAACATTTAAAATAATAGTCAAATAAATATATACTTTTATTTTAAACAACCAGATAAACGGTTTAATTAATCCGGTGTATATATCCTTGATTATTAATTTAACTCAATAAAAAATCCCCATTGCGGGGATTACATGGTTTCATTGAATATATTGAATGCTTTATCAAGAACACTTAGATAGTATTTTGGTCTTCTGAATGTATTTACTTCTTCAAAGAAAATAACTTTTTCAGCGAGAATTATTTTAGAGTTCATTGATTGATTGAACATTTCTTTGTTTTCATCATCTCTTATAAACACACACACAATCTTTTTGTGTGATTTTCCCTTTGACTGAGTTCCAAGCATTACAAGATAAACAAGGCTTTTACCATCACCAAGAGGCTTTGCTGTCTCTGAGAAGCTTTCAAACTCCTTGATAAGCTCTTCTACCTTCTCTTTATAGGTATAGCCTAAATCCTTGTTTAACCTTCTTAGCTCTGCGAACATATCATTTAGATAGTTTCTTATTACGAAAGTCTTATTTCCCTCTGTTCTAATCCTCTTTAACTCAATAAAATAGTTTCTGTTGTTTTCTATGAATTCCTGATGCTCCTGAAAATCGGGGTTTAATAACCCCGCCTCATATAGCAAGTTTATGAACTCTTCAAAGTAAATGACTTCATCTTTATCAAGATTTAAATCAATCATGGATTTGAAAATCTTTTGTGCTGTTGTTGTTTCTATTAGTTTGCTCATTAGTTATCTCCCCCCTCTCTTCTTATTACCTCTTTTACAGCTTCTTCTATACAGTCAAAGAAGCTTTCAACCGCATCATCCAATCTGTTAAACATAACCAGCTCATTACCTACAGAAGCTTCGTAGCGTCCTGCTCCTATGTCTGTTCTTATGCTAATCTCATAGACACCACCGCAAAACTCAGCACATACATAGCCTCTTTCTGTTGATAATGTTATATCCAGATCTTGAGCGTTTATATCCTGATAAACAATACTTAACATTAATGCCTTTACTTCTATTAACGTTATAAGTTTTTCAATATCACTAAAAGAATTTTTTTGAACTTCAATGTTATCAAGTTCATCCACCTCAAGAAAACCACTTTCATTAAATGTTAACGGTTCATTTTTTCCACAACTTATTGGAATGTATTTTATATTCATAACTATTCTCCTATGTTTTATGTTATATATAATAAATACTATATTTAAAATAATAGTCAAATAAATATATACTTTTATTTTAAAATAAAGGATGAATGGAGTAGTTAACCCGAAGTGTATTTAAAAACCTGCTTATTTTTATTTAACAAAGTATTGTGATTAAAAATATTTATCTCTTTAATATCTACATTTTCTTTAAAAGCAATTGGAGCCATGACTTGAATGATTGCCATTTTTACCATAAGAGGATCTATGTCATTCAGATTTAGTGTTGTATCAAGATACCTTCCATTCTTCTGATGTAGTTCTTTCAGTGTCGATAGCACTATAGAGCCAGCACCACAGCATTCTTCATTGATTTTCGCTGTATCAGCCTTTGAGCGCATACCAATAGATGTTATGAGACTGCTCACATCGTCAGGTGTCAGGAACTGGCCTAAGCCATCACCGCACTTACCTGTAAGATAGATCTCTTCATACAGCTCTGATAGAACGTCTGTAAACGCCTCTTTCTGCTTGATGATATGAACATACTGGTAAGCGGCATCTGCCGCCTTGCTATACTTCTCTATCTCGTTTTTTGGCATGTTAGCTATGATATTGCCATCAAAGATACTGGACGTAATCTGAAAGGTTTTTTGTTTGGTATGTAGCGCATCACAAACCAGATAAAGGCAAAACCCCGTAAAGAGTTCTATTGCTTTTAAAATACTGGCTGCGTTTAATGCTGTTGAGGGTTTTTTGATTTCCGTGATGAGTTTTGATAAATGCTGTATATTATTCATAATGTTTTCCTTTAGTTATTTATTCCTAAAGTTAACACTATGACAAAAGCATAAATCAAATTTATTTATAAAACAGAAAGCCCCCGAAGGGGCTTAAAGAGAGGGGTGTTATCTTGTGAATACAACTCTATCCGCATAAATGGTTTTGGAGAGAACAATAGTTAATATCAAGAATACAAAAAGAGAAGCTAAACCAACAAACATATTCTCTGAAAAAATCAGAACTAAAAAGCTTAATACCACTGATAGTAAAGCTCCAATTTGACCGAACCATAACGGCGCTTTACCGTATGTAATGCTCGCCCCACATGGTAAGCACACACCTAAGCCGTGTTTAGTTTCATGATCACAAAACGGACAGCGAACAGTTTTATTTTCCATTTTTATTAATCCTTTTTAAACTTTGTGCCTTGATAAATCACGCCGCCGTCTTTGGTCTTCTCAAGCTTAAACGTCCATGAACCAACAACGCTATGTTGAGTTTTAGCTATGTAGGTTGGTTTTTGGCTTTCATCCCACGACTTCACCGGAAAGCTTTCACCCCTGAACTTAATCACATCCTTCTGAACGTCGAGAACAGCGCCGTATTGAGCGTTTTCATACGTTCCATAGATACCATCATCACCACAACCGGAGAGCGCCAGCGTAGCCATAAGAGCCGCTGCTGCTAAAATCTGTTTCTTCATAATGTGTTCCTTACCTGTTCTGATTTGTGTTTGTAACAAGAAATTTCAAAACAAGTTTAAAATGACGTAACCAACAATTAAAATCAAGCGATTAATTGGTTTTATCAATTGATTGAGGATTTTGATAGGTTTTAGCATTCAATGTAAAGAAGTGAATAGACGAATGCTTTTAAAACCCCTTGCGGGGCTTTATGCGGGTTTGGACGTGTTCTTTTTGGATTTTAGTTTGATGTAAAAGGCGTGAACTATAGTCATTAAGACAAACGCAATGACGCAATCAATATAAAAGAAGAAAGATTTAGCTGCTGTCTGAACTGCTTCACCGCCCAAGATACTGGCAATAAACATAGCGAATAAGAAAATAAAACCGATCTTGAATATTCTTTTATACCATATTCCATAAATCTTATGTTCTGACACCCAACGCACAAAACTCCCCATGTTAATGAATATCAATAAATTCACTATAATAACCAATGTTAAAAATATCATATTATTCTCCTGCTCTGCTTATTTTTGTATCAACGCTATTGGTTTTACTCATCACGTCAAAAACTATGTTTGTTAACTCATCCTTCATTGATTCTGCGAATTGTTCTATTTTGGCTTTATCTTTTCCGGCGTATACTCTTTTATCTGTTAAAAGATCAACTTCCCTTTTTACTAAATATTTAGGTTCTGTTCCTCTAACTACTTTATGATTTGATTGTTTTTTATAAATCCTAAAGTGATAGTAGTTTCCATGTTTAATCTGTTTTAACGTGTAGTCATAATCACAATACTGTATTTTATCTATTATCATAACCACCCCTGCTTTTGGTTATCTGAACAACAAATGCTTTATGTCTAAAAGCAAAGTCTCTTAGTTTTTTTGTGATCTCTTCATCATTATTCTCATCAACATCAGTATAAATAATGAATAAATCAGTAGCTGTTAACGTATCTCTCATTTTACTTGATAAGAATAACAAGCTTCCCTGCTCAACAACTTTAATTTTTGCTGTGCTGATCTTTATGTTTGCTTTGTTTCTTTCGATTATATATTTAATACCATCTAAATCTTTTTCGTTATCTACTTCGTATTTGTTAAAGTGAACGCTCAAATTCATAGAGCTTATAATGTGTAAAGATAGTTCTTTACTTTGTGCGTAATCCATAAATATCTCCTTTGTTTGTTATGTATATAAATATAAATAACAAAACTAACCCAATTGTCAAATAATCGGAAGGTGTTTTAGATAAGCGGATTACTTACAGATTTAATCTTTAATGATAAGAGAAGTTAACTCTATTAACTCTTCATCATCCAGAAGATGCCTGTAATAAATATTGTTATAAAATGACTGGATAGCTTTTACGGAAATGTTTTTTTGATAACTGATAATCAGGCGGATGATAAGAATTGAGGGTTTGTTATATCCAGATCTGAACGTATCAAAGTATTCAAGTAAGTAGTCATGTTTCACCTGTTTGAAATCTAAACTACTTTCAGAACACTGCTTGAAAACTGATAATATCTCTTCTGATGTTCCCTTTTTAACAGTGTAATAGAGCTTTTCAGCAAGCCTTTTTTTATATAGCTCTTGCTGTTTCTGTTCATCAAGAAAATCTTTCAAGCTTTTGTATTTGAGCATGAGATACACACATAAGGACTTAACTTAACCAACATACCATGTGTTGAGTCGATTTTCTACAGGATAGAGCTACAGAACGGGCAAGACAAAGGGGCTTACAGCCCCTTGCATCACCATTCTCTCACCGTGTCTATCAACTCTCTTATCATCAACCCTGTCATCATCACAAGGATAACAGGAAGGTAGATAATCATACCTAAGATCATTACAATAACACCTCCTGACATAGCAGCATTCTCTAAATGATTTTCGATATTAAATCTCTTCCTTAAAGACTGTTTCTTTTCTGTCTCTTCATCTTCTTTTGATAAGGATATTGTGATAGTCGAGTCATCTAATGAAATTTCATCATCTTTTCTTGTTGTTCCATTCCAGTTATTATTACTTGTCATGATCACCCTCTTTAATGATGCTTTGAATATGATAAATATCAGACAAAAGCCATTCATTTTCTTTCCGAGCACATTCAAGCTTATCTTTTAATTCACTTATAATGTGTTCATACTCCATTCTCATATATTCCTTTTCCTCTTCTAAAATTTTTAATCTACCAACTAACTCTTTCTCGTTTTTTGTTTTAAGTTCTAAGATCTGGTCTATAACTTGACGTTCTATTGTTTTCTCACTCATAGTAATTTCCTTATATTGCATTATAAAAAAGGGGATTGCTCCCCAATGGTTGTTTTATTATATTTTTAACTCTTCTATTTCATCTTCAAGAGCACTGATTTTCAAATCACGTTTAACTAACAAAAATGATAGGATCTCTATTCTCTCTTTAAGTTTTTCAATCTCTTTATCTTTGGATTTTGCTTCTAAAGTTATTTCAGCTATGGTTTTAATCTTTTCATCAATCACACTGATTAAATCATCATGGCTATGTCTTTTATTGTTTTCTACAATCCCAAAGAGTTCTTCAATTATACTGTTCTCATTCATAATGTTTTCCTTTTGTTTTATGTTATATTAAATAGATACCTCTTTTAAAATATTAGTCAAATAAATAAATACTTTTATTTTAAATATGCTTCATTATCTGGATTAAAGGGCTATGTAAGCCCTTTAATTAATAAAATCAAGCAAGTCATTTCACTCTCTAAATACTCACGATTAATCGTTATGGATTTTATTAGCTTCAAGCATTTCTAAAACTTGTGTGCAAGCATCTAAATCATCAGAAACAGAGTTAATGATTAAAGAGTTATTAATGATAAATAGATCTTCTTCTAAAAGAAATTCTTTTAACTCTTCTTCTGTATCAAAATGGATTGCTTCATATTCATGATTTTTTCCATTAAAGTTAGTTAGGATATTTTCACAAAAAACATCTGTTTCTAATAAATCTATAACGTCATTTAGATATGCTTCTATATCCTCTAAAACATCATAAACATCTATATCAACTTTATGAGATTGAAACTCAGCTAAATCTTCATACTTTGCTAAACTCTCATCATCAAGTTTAATTATTCCTTCATAAATGTATTTTGCTAACATATTAGTTGTTATAGTTGCTATTTTTAGTTCTTTGTTGTCTTTCATATTACTTATCCTTTTTTATGTTATGTTTAATAGATACCACCTTGAAAATACATTTCATTTTCTTAAATACAGGGCTATGTAAGCCCCTTATTTAATCAAGCCAATATAAAACACTCTCAATGTCTTTTTTCTTTAATGTCTTATACATGTTATCGAGTAAACAGTAATAAACAGCGGAATACGTATTACTTAAAGCCTCAATATCTCCATATTTATTACTCATATCACTATTAAAGCACAGGTTAACAGCATACTTTAATACAGCTTTATTTATTCTGTTTTCTTCCAGTTGATTATAGGTAAACAGCAACTTATTACCCTCAAATGAAAAGAAAGGAACACGTTCTATCTGTGGATAATCCGTGTTTGATACATATTCAGGCATCATTAATGTTTTACTATGTTCATAACCTTCTACGTTCTCTTTTGCGAACTCTTCGAAATCACTTCTCACTACGTTCATGTATTCCATATATCACCTCTTATTTTTGATTAAAATAACTATTATCTTCATTAACGATACCAAGACGGCGCTCAATCATCATCATTGATAAACACATATCAGCAACCATCAAGACCTTTTCGTAATGTTCCTTATTCTCACACTTACGTCTATCAATAAGTAGCCTGTTTATTTTTGGGACTTCTGCTAAACATTTAGCGAAAAGCTCTGGTGAATGTTCATGAAATGGTGCTGACATCATACATTCTAAAGTTATATAGTTATTTCCCATATTGCTTGTATGAAAATCTATTGGTCTAAACTTCTTTCTCATTTTTATTTCCTCATATCTATTTTAAATTTCATCGAGATTTACCCAGTTCCAAAAATACATTCCTAAATGACGAGGCCATTTCCCATCATCTCGTTCTGTTTCATCTTCATAATACACCACCACATCATCATCAACGAAAGTGCTTAAAGATTCGTGATGTTCACAACACCAAGAATTAATTGAGTTCAATGATACATAACTACAAAACGTTTCAGCAATGTCTTCAACGATATCATATTGTTCATTTAAAGTGACATACTGATGAGTTTCAAAGAAAATATCGAACCATTCTTTTCTATATCTTTTTACCTGCATAAAATGTTCGTCATTTTCAAGATGATCTTTTATAACGACATTAACATCATGCTTTTTTGCAAGCTCTATTAAGTTATTTATATCACTAACCCAAGCTTTGAGTTTTTCATGATTTTTTTTCTTAATCTGAATACTTACTACATTCAATGCTGTATAACTCATTTTTTCTTCCTCTTTTGTTTATTTATTAAAGTTAACACTATGATAAAAACATAAATCAAATATTTTTTTATTAAGCGGCTTTACCCATGTTTTTATTATTCCAAATAATCAGTAAATCTTTCGCCTTTACTGCTTCATGTCCGTTTCCCGTTTTCTTTTTTCTTCCTGCGGTGTAGGTAATGTCAAAACGCAATACAGAAGCATCTGAGGCGTTTTCTTCAAAGAAGCTATCATTGGCTTCTCTGTTAGCTAACCACACGACACAGCCCCGCTCCTGAAGCTGGCGACACCATTCAATAAGCTGTTTATGGTCTTCATCAGTGAACGCATGGCCATAATCGGCGTAGCTATCCCTGTAAGGCGGATCACAGTAGACAAAAGCCCCTACAGGAACATCGAGATCAGCATACGAACCGCAATGGATAGACGTTGCCTGTAAAGCGTTATGCCACTCATTCAGGAGTGAGTAATCAAAGAGACTGCCCTTATGGTTAAGCAACCCTGCGCCTGTTCCGTAGCGGCCTGTCTTCTTGTTTACCTGCCATATCCCGTTAAAGCCGGTGCTCATCAAAAAGAACAGCAAAGCCGATGCCCGGACACTACCAATCTGTTCTTTCCAATACTGTTCTCTACGTTGATAGAAACGGTAGTTCCTGACTTCATGAGAGCGTATAGACAGATATGCCGCTTCCAGCTCCTGCAGCTCGATACAGAACGCTTCAAAATCGTGTTTGATGGTATTGAGTAGACTTACCAGTTCAGGGTTAATGTCGTTGATGATTGTGGGGATCTGGTTGTATGTAGACTTAACAGACGCAAAGAGAGCGCCAGCTCCAAAGAACGGCTCTACGTATGCGCTTACGCTGTTCAAATCTGGTAAATGTGGATTGTAGCTTTTGAGTAGCTTAGATTTGCCGCCAGCCCAACGGTAAAGGGGCTTTAGTGGCTTTAGGCTTGAAGATGGGGTGTTTTGGATAGATACAGTCATAAACCAACCTCTATAGATAGATCAGCTCCATGAGTTCATGGAACAGGCCGGAACCATTCCGGCGGTTGGTGCATCATCATCTATCGAAAGATGGAGGCTTAAAGCCTGAACCTACATGATGCGTAAAGCATATGACTGCTTTGATTTGGTAATTGTCTACAGAACGCTTATGACGATCAACACTTTTTTTGAAGAAAATGAAAAATATTTTTCAACTGCTATTGACGGAAGGAAGGTAATTGATTACTTAATTAATACGTAAATATTAATACCCAATTTCTATTTATTGTAAGTTTTGACATCATATAAGTATCACTTTTAGAAAAAGGCACTCTCAATGAGTGCCTTTTCTTTTCTGTATTTCATTAATCAGACTTTGCTCATACCGCATTATATAGGAAAGAAACTTTTCATTCTCATCTTTGATTATTATTTCATACGTGGATTTGTATTTGCTATTTTTCTTTTGGGGATCTGCTCCATTCAAAAGAAGATGGATATAAAACTTAATGTTATTAATTGAGTAAGCTATTTCTAATGGTAGTCTTCCATTGATTGGGGTATTAACATCTTTGAACAATCCCACTACTAAGCAGAACAAATTATAGTATTGGTGGTTTTCATTTTCTGACTTTGAAAAAACAGACAAAAGACACCAAGATAAAATATTCATATTAGTGTCTAATTGGTGCTTAGTGAGGTAATCATAAAATAGTGAAGTTTGATTTCTGTCTATATATGATTTTAACGTATCTAAAGAAAACTCATCCATGTTATTTCTCTGCTGATAGTAATACTCTTGACATTGAAGAAGCATTTTGAAGATCAAGTAGTGTTATCTGGTCTGCCGCTTTTCTGCCTTGATTGTCTTTTATTGATACATCGCCTCCTGCGGAGATAAAGAACTTAACAGCCTCAGTATTCCCCATGAGAACGGCATAGAACAGAACTGTTTTACCAGCTTTATCCTGCTTGTTAATGTCAAAGTATTTGGTAAGCATTCTTGCTACTTCATAGCTTTTATATTGTTTTGTAAGTAGAACAACATGAAAAATATTGGCTACTTCATCAATATAAAAATCTTCTTCAAGAACGTGGTTTTCATTAATGAATTTTTCAATTTCAATTGTGTTTTTGGTTTTTAATATATCTGTTAATGTTTTCATGATTTTTCCTTTTTCTTTTCAATTGGGTGATAATTATAAATTAAAATAAAAACAAAATATGTCAATGCCAGAAAAGAAAAAACCCGCCAGAAGCGGGTTAAACTAAAGAGGTAGTCCGGTTATTTCTTTACGCTACTTGTAGCATCTGCTTTTTTTGTTCAAGTGCGTTCCTGATCATTTCTTTAAGCTTATTCATAAAGCTTTGGTATTCTTCTTTATCCGCAGGCTTGATTTTAGTGTCGTGGCGATCTCCATTCTTGTTTTTGAGGAATGGACTACAACCTAACTTGATAAGTGCTTTAATCATTTCAATGTCGGATGTTTTAAACAATGCTGTTTCACCATCGTTGTTTAAATGGTTAATATTTGCGCCTTGTGAAATCAAAAATTTGATAACAGCGATGTTTTTGTTATAGAAGATAGCTGTTTCACCTTTCTTATTGGTAAAGTTAACATCAGCGCCGTGAGCTACTAATGCCTTTGCTACTTCTAAGTTTTCAGCTAAAGCTAAAGGGAATACACTACCCATAAGGCCGTTTACATCAGCTCCGGCCTTTACCAATATATCTACATCTTCGGCTGTTTCAGCAAACAGCAACTCTCTTTTAATATCTAAATCAAGCATAAACCACCTCTTATAGTTTAAATTATTTATAATAAATATATATACTATTTTTTTAATAAAATCAAATTTTACACGCTTAATATAAAATATTTAGCGCATATATTTGAAAAATATCGAGTAAAATAAAATTGATTATTCCATGAATAGAGTGTATATTGAAGTTCTATTCATAATGTGTTTTCTATTTTGGAAAACGACTATTTAATAAAGTTTAAGGGGCTGCTTTCGCAACCCCTTTTTTTTATGTTCTATCAAAGTAAGCGGAATAATCTTCTTCGTATTGAGCGGAAGCTTCAAGTATTTTGTTTATGTTAAACTCACTATCAGCATTGTTTTGATTAAGAATTTCGGTTTGTCCTTCTGTTTTCTCACTATCGTTCACAAGAATAGAATTCTTTGTAGTGATCATGTCAGAACGTAGCTCATCAATAGGCTTCAACGTAAGGCGCGTAGTTCTTGAACTTGATAAGCCCAAATCCTTAACTTTGTTCGGTGTAAATCTTGCGTCAGGCTCAACCATTCCTAATTTTTCAAGAGATTGGCAAAGCTCGTTAAAATCAAGTTGAGCATGTTGTTTGAGGTGTTTGATACCCATAGCATTGAAAACTATTGTTCCTTCAAAATCATCAGAGTGTTCCATGACTCTATTGATCTTAACTTCCGCTAAAACCGAACCTCTGTGAGTCGCATTGTTAGTAAGCGTCTGAGCCGCTTTTTTCTGCGTCCTACTGATACTTTCGTTTATATCATCAGATTGTTCAGCATAAGCAAACTTACTCCAAGAAATCATGCCTTTGTTAGCATTAATCCACTCATAAAGACGCTCAAGATGAGAAATGTATTTATAATCAGCATAATCAATTTGTTCGTTAATATCCTGAGCATATTTATTTTTATAAATATTTATTGCTTCATGAGTTAACATAGCACTTTCTTTGCCTAAAACACTTTCCATAATTTCAGCACCAAGCATGATAAGAGCTAAAGTATGCGCTGAACGACGGTTCTTTTTGAAATATCTTAACTCTTCTGTAGTTAATAACTCAGATTCAAAATCAGCAAGTTTTTGCTCAAGTTCATCAGCGTTTTTTGTTATATATGCGATAATTTCATCATATATATGACCATAGTTCTCTGAAAGCTTAGACATCCACTGAGAAACTTTACCTCCATCATTCTTGTCAGGGAAGAAGATATGAAGGTCAGGATCATGAATATCTATTTCAATAAGACGAGTTAAAATAGCCGACTCTTTGCCATCACCTTTAACACTTTGTCTTAGTGATTGGTTGGAAGTCGTAAAGAACATACCGTTCCAAACGTTAGGTTGTTTAAAAGTGTTATCTTTATCGAAAATAACTCTACCACCGCCGTTAGTAAGGCGCATTATCCTTTGTGGTAAGTCATTTGTTCTAAGTAGCTCGTCAATCTCATCAAGAAAAACAGGGCCATGATTATAAGCAGTAGCAAAGTTTTCAACGCCAACTTCTGAACTTATAGCTTCAATAATCATACGGCCTTTAGCTGGAGAACCTTCTGTAGCCGCACATATTTTAAGAGTTGTAGATTTACCCTTTTCACCTTCACCCGTGTAGTTAACAATCGGGCAAAACTCATCTGAAATACAAATACGGCCTTTTGTGTATGACGCATATGTGCCAGCTAAGAAAATACGAACTGCCGGAGAGTGTTTAATTATCTCTCTTGTAGTTTCCTTCTGGATTTCAGGATCACCTTTCTTTTCACTCTGAGTAGCAACCTTGCCGACATACAGATCATGCTTAGAGCGGATATGAAGGTCAGGAGTCACCCAGCCTCTTTGTGTGTAGCCTGTCATGCGCTTGATGAAAGCAGGATAGACTTTACCATTTGGCCTTACATGAGGCTCATAGCCAGCTTGTGCGGCCTCCATGAAAGCTTTATACACTTCTGAACGATCAGAACCCGCAGGAGGCGTCCAATCGTTCAAGGTAAGACGTGATTTAGAGCTGGTAAACTCTGCTCGATCCGATGAAGAAAGAGCAACTTCATTTACTTCTAAATCGTTATTGAGAAATCGAACACCTGTATAACCAGTATTAGCTTCTAAGGTTTTTACGCCTGAACCTTGTTTAGCAGTGGAAAGCTTTAAGTATGGAATAGCAAAATAGTTGTGAATTTGCTTCCAGTAAGGATTACCATCTTTTGGGTAAATCCTTTTAAAGAAGCCTTTAGGATGAATAGCGTAGTTATTTGAAGCATAGAAAGCTTCATCAGTAATACGCTCGTCGTATAATTTAGCATTATCGAAAGCATCAATTTCAGGATGCGTTAAAGTTGTATCTTCATCAGATTGTTGTTCTTCATCATCTAATGACAAATCCATATTATCAAGAAGCTTTTCAGCTTCCATTTCTGTATTTTCTCTATTCATAATCTCACCTATTATAATATTTTTATGTATGTATTTTTGGTGTGTTATCACACTCTTTTACTGTTATACCATTTTTTCTAGAAAATTCAATACTTAACACGTCAAATTGTATATCACATAGATAAGTGTGTGTTTTTAACGAGTATTTGACTTATCCAGTTGTCGATCATTTGAAGATGATATTTTTTATTTATGTTATCCATCTTTCTTGCGTCGTCTTTAAGTTCTCTAATAACATCCTTGATTATTACTTGTTGTAAATCTCTTTCATGGAAAGAGTTTGAAACTAAAACATTTAACCTACACATAATAGCTTCTTTAAAGAAATAATAAATAAAACTATCATATGATGATTCTGGCCTGATAAATTTAAAATCTCTTATATCTTTAGCAAAATAATCAACAAAAGAAACAATGCTTTCTGATATTAAATCTTCTTTGCCGTAAATCCAAAAACTGTTATTCCCTTTTTCTACAACTAAGTTTTCATTAAGATGGTAGCGCGTTTTTAACTTTTCAAAAGTTTCATGAGGTCTAATAGCGTTCCAGACAATACCCAAGAGAACCAAATCACTTTCTAATGATAAAGCTTTTTCCTCTCCTGATATTTCAACTTCTTCCTGAACTTCATCAGGCTCATTATCTAAACTCTGCTTTTGCCTTAATAAATCACTAACTGACTTTGATAATCCCATATGCGTAATCTCCTTGAGGTAAGAAAAACAGGGGGCGTTAACCCCCTCAATGTTTTATTTTTTAGTTGGTTTATTTTTATTGCTGTTATCAGCTCTATTCTTTTTTTCTATATCTTTTCTTATTGCTTCTTCTAAAGCTTGCTTATCAATTTTAAGCTGTTCATTTTCTGATTTTAATGTAGAGTTTTCTTCCTTCTCTTTATCATAATCAGCTTTTAGCTTATCATTTTCAATTTTAAGGCTATTATAAGAGTTGATATGTTCGTCAACCTTTTTAATAAGATCTTTATTGCTTTCAGTAAGAAGTTTAATAGCTTCATCAGCTTCAATCTTCTCTTCTTTCAAATCTTTTATGGTTTGTTCAAATGAAGCTTTCTCTTCATCACGTTTTTCAAGCTCTTCTTTGTGCTTACGTTCTATATCAATAATAGCTTGTTTAGCTTTTGCTAATTCAATCTCAAGCTGTTCTTTATCGAATTTGAAACCATCCCTTTCTTCTGTGATACTTACAACAGCATCTTTAAGATTGGTAATCTCGCTATTTAATCCGCTAACAATAGAAGCCTGTTGAGTTTTAAGCGTTTCAATCTCGTTTTCATGCTCAATATTAAGCTTTTTAATAGCGTTTTCATGAGTGGTTTCCAACAACTCAATTTCATTTGTGTGTTCAAGATCTTGTTGAAGTAGTTGTTGATTGAGGCTTTCAACGACTTCTCTATGTTTTTCAATGGTAGCTGTATGAGTTTGTTCTAACTCATCATACTGCTCACCAAGAGCTTTATACTCATCAGAAAGAGCATTAAACGCTTCTGTTTTTTCTGCTAACTCTTCACTTGTCTTTTTGGCCTTTTCTTCAAACTGGCTTCTAAGCTTCGCTTCTTCTTCAAGTGATTGCTTAGTGTTGGTCAGCTCTGTAGTAAGTTCCTGATTAACACGTTTTTCTTGATGAAGAGCTATAACAGCTTCACGAGCCTTTTCAAAGCCTTGTATCTCATTGTTTTCTTTAATAGCTTTAGCGGCGTATTCAGCAGCAAGTTTTTGTTTTTGCTTGATAAGAGCATCTATTTCATTTATTTCATTTTGAACAACAGCATCTTCAATAAGTTCTTTTGGAATTTGCTCTTGATTTTTAATAGACTCTTCTTTAGCTTTTTCTCTTGCTGTAGTGTATAAATCATCAAGATATTCTTTATTATTTGTATCAATAACCTCTTGTGCTTTGATTTCTTCTGGAGAAAGCATTTTACCTTTAGATAAGTAAATGTTATCTAAAAGAGGTAAACCAGCGGCTTTAAGATTGTCATTGATATTTTTAAGAACCTGCGTTCTTACAAAGTTATCTTTTAATGAAAGACTTGCTGTTATTCTTCTTGCGTCAGGATTTAACTGATTTATGATTACTTCACCAGTATTTGGGTTGTATTCATAGTTTTTATCAGTAATGGTATGCGTATGCCTAAATATATGAGAGTGAGTTTTAGTTTTTTGGTCGCTATGAACACCCCAAGCAAAAACACTGTTTTTACCAATAACAGGCATATATTGCTTTGATTTTCCCGGCCCCTGATCTTTTACATAAATAAAATTAGGGTTAGCCATACTGTCAGTGATTATGTCATGTGCTAAAACCTGATCTTCTGCTCTAAAACCTGATAAATCAATAAATAGCTGTTCCCACTCATTCCCCCTGCCTCCAATATCACCAAAAAGAGCTTTTGGATCTTTATTAGTGCTTAGTTCTGAAAGAGGTCTTTGAATGGTATTCAAATACTGTTTTGACATTATCCCACGGTCAATTGTAGCTTCAATTTTTTTAAGAAGCTCTAAACCGTTTTCAGCTTTAATAACTATATCAAGTTCACTATCTTTATACGTAGCGCCGTTGATGGTTGGCTCTAATGGACTTGTTTTACCGCCATTAATGCCCTGAGCATCACGCATTCCGTCTTTATCTAATACTGCTAATATTTTTGCTCCACTCATAATGTATCTCCTATGTATTTTTTGAATGTAGATTTTTTTTGTTCTTACTATATTAATCTACCCTACAATCCTACATTTGAAAATATAACGGTAGTCCGTTCATCCTGTTTAATTACGCCTTTTATCAGGATTTCTTTTTCTTAGTAAAATGAATAGATTTATTTTCTCTGATTAACTCATCTGCTTTTAAATCAGCAAGAGCAAGAATAGTATTTGATAAAGCATCATGGGAAAGAAGCTTAAACTTCTCTTCCAGAGCTTTAGGAACACGGAAACCAATTAAGCGGGGTTCATCTTCCGCTACTACTTTAAAGTCGCAACGAACGTATGACGTAGTGAACGGCTGGAGTTCTCCTAAGTCTTCTTCTCGATGCGCCCAGTATGTGCCAGCATTGGGATCGGAAAAGGCCGTTTCCAGAGACAATTTTTCAAAAGTCTCCATATCATCGAGCCATCCGGCAGGTTTTTTAGATTTTTCTTTTTTGTGGTCTGTCATGCTGAAACTCCATCAGATTTCACGAGAAACGATATATATTAATATATATTAATATATATTAACTTTTATTGCGTCGAGCCTCAACACCGGCTTTGATTTTCTGGCCTACAGCTTCCATCAACAACTCAAACTCTTTACGGGCATCAGATACCAGCGGTAAGCCTGTCTTGTCTTCAAAGATGGTGACGCCGTTGTTGTATGAACGAGGATAGGCAACACGCTTTTTGATGTATGGCAAATCGTAGTCATGGCCTGCTGCCCTGTGTTCTTCCTGTAGCTTGATTAACAGGTCGAGCTGTTCTTTGTTCTGGATCTCAACACGATTAGGAACAACGATAAAATCATTGTCTGTCTTACCCTGTTCACGTAGTTCCTGAACGCTCTTGAGCGTAGCACTGTATGAGCTGGCATCAAGGATAGTTGGAATGATTACGAACGGGGCAAGCTGACCATCACCACCGCTATGAATGCCGGGGCTGTGGTCAAATACGAACACATCAACATCTTTAGAGGTTGGCTTACGAGCTACGTTAAACGTTAGTTTTGTTCCGGCCTGTTCTGCGATGCTCGCAAAGAGCAAACTCCCGCCCTGTGGATCGAGGTCTAACAGAGTTGTCTTTTTGCCGTTGTGTCCAAACCAAGAGGAGATAACGATGCTGAAGAGACTTTTCCCAACACCACCTTTTTTATTGTAAATCGAGATAGCAAGCATACACCTACTCCTTTTGTCCTGTTTTACAGTGACTTAAATGTAGTTAGCCGATTGACTAACCATCAATATATATTAATATATATTAGTATATACTACATTTCAACATAAAAAACGCGAGGTAAAAACATGAGTAAAGATAACGATTTAAATGATTTTGAACAGGCTTTTTCAATGGATGCTCCAATGCCTGATTTCCCTGATTATGAGATTGTGGCCGACAACGTAGCCCCAGCTGCAGCTCCGGTTAAGAAGCCAGAACCTGAACCAGAAGTTAACCTTGAGCATGACATGATGGAAGTAAAAAGCCGTATAGATAGCTTCAAAGACGTGCTCAACATTGGTGACAAGTTCGGTATGAGTGACGAGCAAAGGAAGATGATTAAGAACCAGCTTTCAGAACTGGAACTCACTTACGTTAAGCTACAGAAGACGCTTAACCTTGAAGAGCCAGCTCCTACCGCTTCCCTGATAGAACCTAAGAAACCAGAAGAGGCCAAACCAACCGTTCCGGCTGCTGTTGTCTCCGCTGCTGATAGCATACCAGCTCAAGACTTCACTGATCTGGACAAGTTTACTCAAATGAAGAATGAAGAGGCTAAACATCCTGTTAAGGCTAAGAGTCTTAAAGACCGCATCAAGTCTGTTCGTTCTAACATCCGTGAAGAAGAAGAGGGGGAGATCAAGAAGGATAACAGACCTCAATATGTGAAAGACTTCGAAAAAAATCTCATGCCTGAAACTGAATTGAATGTTAAAACCAACGGCAGAAGCCGATATTTAACTAACGATGAATTAAAAAATCTTTTTGGTGATAACTATCTTCATTCAAGGGATAACATAGAAGAAGGGAAACTTACTTCAAGAACTCACTATTTCGGGGATGGTCTTTTAATTAAAGAAACAGAAGACGCTATAGCTATTCGTGGTAGACGTAAAGCTAATGATATTGCTGTTGATTTGATTGATGTGGCTAAACAAAAAGGATGGAATAGTATTGTTTTAACTAAGGGTAATCCTGTATTTATGGAACAGGCTTATATAAGTGCTATAAAAAATGGTATCAGGGTTGAAGCCACTTCTCTTAAACAAGAAGAAGAATTTCAGATGATACACAAAGCATATGATTTAGATCGCTACATGAAGTTTGGCGAACCAAAAAAAGAAGAGATTAAAAAGGAAGAACTTATGCCTGAGTATCAGGTTAAACGTAGTAGAAGTTTAAAAATGTAAAAAGGGGCGAAAGCCCCCTTTCTTTTGGCAACAAAAAACCCGCCGTAGCGGGTCAACAACAAGAGAGTAAAATTTTCTTAGTGAACCAATCCAACCATGTAAGCAAACATACTTACTGTAAAAGATACAGCTACAAAAAAGACTGCGATAGCCGGAACCCCCATAAAAACACTAAGAGGGTAAATAGCAACATCAGTTGTTTTGTCTCTGATTTTAGTGATTAAATCAGCGATTGGTAAAAGAACTACTTTAACAGATAAAAAAATCATTACTAAACCAACAATAAAAGCTGGGATGTAGTTGAAAGTGCTAAGTAATGTCATCATTTTAAAATCCTCTCTCGTTGTTTGTTGATTAAATAATATCGTACAGTTTTATGGAATTCAAATTATTTTTTAAGTATTTTTTAAAAGGTGGTAGCCACCTTTTATTTATTTCTTTCTTGCTCTTCTTTTGTTTCAAGGAAAGCAACTATTGGTTTATCTTCACTGTTTGTTATAGCTCTAACATCATAGAATGGATTGGGTAAAATGTTATCAATACCTTTTAAAGCATTAAGCTTGTTATCAACTGTTGCGTATTTTAAGCAATAAGCTCTTACTACACATCTAAAATAAACAGCAAATGATAAGAATACGCCCGATCCAAATGACATAAATGATAAAACCTTTGCTGCTGTATCAATTCCGGTATAGATTTTATAACCACCCATTATAGCTACGCCAAGCATAAAAACAAACATCACTAAAGAAGCTATAGAGAAGTTTGTATAATTTTTTTGTCTTAAATTTTCATCAGCGTTCTTTAGACTATACAACTCTTCATAGGATAGTTTCTTATCATTATTCCCTTTAAACCTATTAAAAAGCTCTATATTGGAACGAGCTGTTTCTATAGGAACTTTAACCGTATTAGATGCCGAGTCATATAAATTATTCGCAATCTTTTTTGGATTAACGGTAGTGTATGACTTTAAAATATTTTTAGCAGTGTTTTTTACCTTATCTTCAAATTCTTTATCTTTCATAAATATCTCCTTCTTTGTATGTATATAAATTAATTAACACATAAAATAAACACGTCAATAGAATTGATAAAAAAAAGGTAGCAACTCGCTACCTTTTAGTTAGTTTCAGATAAAAGGATTACTTATTCCTTTGGGTTTAAATCTGTTATAGATTGACCATGATTTCCTTTATCTGCTGTCGTGTTGTTAGTTGGCTCTTGATTATTACCCTTGCCAATATTACCTTCATTACCGCCTTTAGGTTCAATATCTCTTTTCTTCTCACGGTTTCTTGCCATGTTTGACATAGAACTTGCTGTAGCTTGCCCTGCTCTTTCAACAGTATTAGTAGTATTGCTTTTCGCATTACTAAGAGCTTCTTCTGAACCGCCCATTACTTTACCGCTTAATGAAGTTCCTCTTGCGCCTATCCATTCTAAAACAGTGTCGGGAAGAGTAGACATAACTCTTGTAGCGTTCATCGTATTGTTTAAGTTTAAACACATATAAACAGCAATCATTGCTATTGAGTAAGTAATACCCAACCAACCTGAGTCAACAAAACTTGTAGCTATCAAGAACGTTGCGTTTATAAGAGCTGCACCCGCACACATCATTACGAATGAAGCAACGAAACCGAAGATAGCCAAAGCTGGTTTAAGTGTTAACACCAGTGTAAGCATGTAGCCCTGTCCTTGTTTACCGACAACATCATCAGCGTCAGGCGCTAAGTGAGCTAATACCCACATGGGTGAGGCAACATAGGCTTCTATACACGTAGCCATGTATGACAACACAATCCCCATCCAGATGATATACGGTATCATGGGGATGACGTAAGCAAGCATGATGCCGTTTATCAAGCCTACGATCATCAAGAACGAGAAGAAAGGCCCGATCACTGTTCCTGCAGCTATCAACACATCAGATAGTTTTGGTATCAATGCTAACAATGCAACAGAGCTTGCGCTTATACCCATTGCCGCTACGCCGTTAAGAACGTGATTACCAACATTTACTTGTTGTGTAATGGATAGCAACTGATCTACTTTACCATCACCCATAAACCAACCACCGTTTGAATTTGCTCCTCTTAATAGACTTGTAAATAATGAACTATCTTCACCCGCGATATTAGTAGTGTCAGCATTAAGTTTATCAGAGCGATTAACAATATTTTTAACTTTCTCAAAACGAGGGCCAAATCTATCAGCTAAATAATTTAAACGTTCAGCAGCCTGACCGGAGGAAGCTGGAATACTATTCATAGCTGCGTTAGTTCCATTTATAGACTGAACGATTTTCATGTAATAAGCGCCGAAGAAAGCCCACCCTTTTTCTGTTATATCAGCAATTGAATCAACTTTAATTGCTTGAGCCATTGCTAATTTACCTGCGTCATTCATTGATTTTTTATAAGCTGCCGTCATTTCTTCAATTTTATCATTAATAGGTTTTGGATTTGCTGGATCAGCTTTAACTAAAGTATCTGAGTAAGCGATAGCATCTAAAACCATTTTGTTGAGTGCCTTAGCCTGAGCTTGTTGAACCGCATTTTGAATTGACGAAACATCAACTAATGGTTTATATCCAGATCCAGACGCAAGAGCATTTTGTTGTTCACCAGAGTTTGATACATCTAATCTAAGAAAACCGCACATTTGAGATTTATCACCTGTATTCCAGTCATCTTTTAAACCACCAAAGTTATAGCCGATTACTCTTTTTCCATCGCTTTTTGCTTCAAAGTTCTGAACACTAAAATATTGAATATTACCTCTAAAATATTTAGATGATTGAGCTAATTCTCTTGCTGTTTCTTCATTATATATTTGAACGCACGCAGCACCCAAAAGCGTATCTTTAGCAAGTTTTCTTATCTCAAGATTAGAACTTACACTTGAATAATCAAAGAATATAGTTATACAGGCAATAGCGAGAGGTATCATTGTTCCTGCTAAACCAACCCCAGCTTTTATAAATGAGTAAATCACCATGTGAATCGCACAAAAACCAGTTGGCATAGGAAGAAGCATAGCCGTTCCTAAAGCTGTTCTGATGGGAAGCCACATAGAAGACCATTTTTTTCCTAACATTTCTCCATCATGTGCTGTTGCCATTGTTCCACTAATCAAAACATAAGCCGCTAATACTCCACCCAATACTAAAAGAAAATGAAGAAACAATGCCATTATTCCAGAGAAAACACCAATAGCCTCTGGATTAAGGTATTTGTCTACAAAGTTATTCATAAACCAGTCTGTTGATAAGGGAGTTAACCAATCCATTGATAAAGTATCAGCACTCGCATTTGTCGCATACAATAGCATTGCCATTATAAGCAATATTTTTTTAATCATAAAATATCTCCATGTAATTTATATAAAAGTTTTCCTGATGTTTTTATTATTTTTATTAAACGTCATTATTTAATAAATAATATATTTTAAAAGATTGTCAATAGGTAGCGGTTTGCTTGACAATATTAAATTTAAATTATATTTAATTATATATAGAAAGGAGGTGTTAAAAAAAATGGGTAATACAAAAGAATACGTAATTCATCCTTTTGTGGCGGGTGAATGTTCGATAGATAAGTTTGAGTCAGAAGAAATAGCAGTAATTGATATAATAACAAGAGAAGAGATAGTGTATTGCGATCCCGGATGTTATTTGATTAGTAGATCGCTATTAAACACATTAATAGAAAGTAATGTTAATTGTGTGAACATCATTAAACATGAAGATTTAAAAATAAAGTTTAGTGTTAAACACAATATGGAACATCCGAATAAGAGCATACCTAAATGGTATAGACTGATACCATTCAAAAAAGGAGAGGAAAGCAAAGAAATATATTTAAATGAAAACAATGATCTTATTGTGAATGAAAGAATACTCAACCTATTAAAAAAGCATAGAGTAAAAAGGCTAAAAATAGAAGAGTATGAAGATGAACATGAAGCAAAGATAATAGAAGAAGAAAAGGCTAAACCAGTATTCATAACAGAGAAAAATAACACAATGAAGCAAATCATCATTTTTATTGTGATAATGTCTGTTGTCGCTTATTGGTTCTTTAACTAAATGGAGAAAACAATGAGTGAAACGAACTGGTTAGAAATAGAGAGTAAAAATCATATAAAAGTGATTAATGATACAAAAATAAACAAGCAAGATGAAAAGATAGCTATACGTGTTGAGCGTAGTTTATTACGAAAGATAAAGGATATAAGTATGGGGAGCATTTCATATGCTGTTTGTTCTTTAGCTGATTACGCTCTTAATGATGTGATAAAGAATAAAAAACATCTTGTTCTCAAGAGAGAGAAAACAGGCAATGTGTCTTATCAGTTGAGAGATTACATTGATAGCGACACAAACCATATATCTATCACTTGTGAGCGTAGCGATATAAGCACAGACCTTACGAGAACAACAATTTGGGCTTACGAAAACTTTATACAACGAATAAAAGCAAATACAAACTCATACTATACGATAGCTGTTATCGGTCTTGTTAAATATGGAATGGATTTGCTGGATAGCAAAAACAAAACATTGATGATTACAAAAAAGGAGAAACAATATGAAATCATGTGATACCAATAAAAAACTACTACTGGATCTTTTGGCGTTCATAGCTTTTGATATGCTGGATGAGAAATACAACAACAATAAGTTAATCATAACAAACAGAGCTAAAAAATATTTAGACAATAACTACAGTGGTAGATTTGATTACATAATGAATTTAAAACATGGAGCTATCGCCTCAACATTCATGAAAGAGGGTGTGGAGGGTCATATTTTCGCTTACAGTGATAAAGATGAAGATATTGAGGATTTATTTGATTATGTTGTCAGAGATAAGTTAAGGGCTTATATAGATAACACAAAATACAATCAGGAAGAGCTAACTAAAGAGATTGAAATTTTAGCTAAAGAGTTTCATAATGGTTATATGAAAAACTATTCATTCTTAAATCAAATATTATTGTATGTATGCGGTTGCTATAAAATAAAACCTCGCCTTGAGAAACCTATCATGATTGCTTTATAAAACATTTTGTTATTTAAAATGCTGTATGTTAGATTACCCCTTTACTGTATGGTTAAGGGGTTTAACATGAGCGATCTTTCTCACTTATCAAACATCCGTTCTCTGCGTAAAATCGCTAATGAAATTGGTGATGAAGAGTTCTTAGTGTTCGCTGAAAAGGTTGAAGCTGTAAAGGAAGAGATCAACAAGCGCATTGAAGAAGAGAAGCAAAAGCAGCTACTGGTTGAAGACAAGCTTAAAGCTACTACTGAACTACTCCAGTCAGAAGGCTTTGAAGTGAGCTTAGACAGCGTGAGAGCGTTCCTGTTAGGCCAAGAGCTTCCTGCACCGGGTAAGGGCGCTAAGGGCGTTAAACGTGGTTCTGTAGAGCCTAAGTATGCTTATACAAACGCAGATGGTGAAGAGGTCTTATGGTCTGGTCGTGGTCGTCCACCAAAACCTATTGAAGAAGCCATCAAAGGCGGGGCTAAAAAAGACGATTTCCTGATCAAAAAAGACTAATAACAACGGTCAATACCAGAGAAAACCAAGCCCCTATTCAGGGGCTTTTATTTGGATTAACTTTTCTTAAAAAAACTTTCTTTTAGCAATTTTATACTCATCCCTTTATAGATCTGACCTCTATTTGCTACTTTCATCATAAGAATATTGTCAATAACTAACGTAGCCATTATTACAGAGTAAATCAAGTTGGCGGTAAAGCTTGTATCATTCCAAAATATAAATGCTATTACGAGAAAAGCAAATATCCTAACTAAAAAATTATCCTTCATTAACCACCTCTCTTTTTATCTCTTTGTTTATTTTGTAAGACTCATATAACAGCTTTAACGAAATCAGATTAAAAACAATACCTATTACACCATATCTTGATATGTCTGTTGTTTCGAAAAACAGGTAAAATGAATATCCCGTAAATATCATTGCTACAACTATATAAAACCACGCTTCTAAAACTTTATTTCTCATAATCCCACCTCTTATTTATCGTAAAAGTAAACTGTAATTGGTTTGTCTGAATATCCATCTTCACCATTAGCGCAAGCCGATGTTGTAGTAGCCATATTTAGCTCTAAACCATTTTCTATATTTTTAACTTCTGTAGATCCAACAACTATTTTAAAATAACTTGCTCCGGCTTGTGAAACGAACTTAGGGCAAGCATCTACAGATACGTTCTCAAACCCAATATAAAAGCTTCCATCGTAGTAGGGTTCTATTAAGACGTTCGCGCCCCAACTATCCCAGATTAAACCATCATCAACTATGTCTTCTGGAACTATCTTAGACTTGATAACTGCGTCAACTGATAAACCTGTGAAGTCGGCTTGTCCAGCATACAGATTTTTAATACCAGCATTTAATGTGCCTAATATTTTTATATCACTGTCAATTTTTTGACCTGAGCTAACTTTAGGGTAAACCATAAAAACCGCTACTATGATTGCTGCTATAACACCAAAAACCAACAACAACTCTAACAATGAAAATCCTTTCTTTCTTTTCTTACTTAATATGTGTGTCATAAATAACCTTCCTTTTTAAATGATGGATGTAAACATAACAGTTGAGCTTTCTTGTGATGCGCAAGCGGCTGTAGCTTTGGTTATGTCTATTCCATACCCTTCTTCTAAGTTCTTAACATCAGTGCTCCCGTTGTCGTTGTATACAGTGATACTCACAAAATTACCTGAAACCGCTGTAATGAGTTTTGCGCAAGCATCAGGGGGAACGGCATCATACATAATGTTGTATTTACCGTGATTGCCGCTGTATTCAACGCTTACATTGCCTTTCCACTCATTCACTAACTTACCGTCCAAGATCATGTTGTCAGGGGCGTTCTTAGACGCAATGAAGCTATCAGTATTCAATGATGAGATCTTAGCTCTGCCGCCGTAGAGTGATTTCACTCCCGCTTGAATAGCTGTTATGTTTCTGCTCTCTTTATCTATCTTTTGTGAAGCCTGAACTTTTGGAAAAACTATAAAAGCGGCTATTATTATTCCAGCTATAACACCTAACGTTAAAAGCAATTCTAATAGTGAAAACCCTTTTTTACTTTTCCTGTCTTTTAATAATATAAAACTATTTATCATAATCATTCTCCTTTGTCGTTTCGTTCAATTTCATTTTCTTCTTTTGATTTGATATTCTTATCCTTTTCAAAAATATTCATAATGTTGTATTTTTGACGAAACATCCAAGGTAATAAAGCTCCTGCCATATAAAAACCAACTCCATATGAATAGTATATAAACATTTTATCAGCGACTTCTTTGTTTATGCCCAACTCATTTTTTAAGAGAATGGTTGTCGAGCAATACAGCATAACAAAAACCCCAAACCTAATAACGAACATAGAGAAATCTTTTAATAATTTACCTCTTTTACTATCATCATCTGAATACTCTTTTAATATTCTTTTTATTTTATCTATCATATGCCACCTCTCTTTTTTGTCTGTTTTGATTTTCATAAATAACACCACCTTCTTTAAGAAACTCATCAATAAAATCTGACCATGTTTCTATTTCTTTTTCTCTTGTTTCTGTTCCCATACTCACCTCTCTTTTGTTAAATACTCCAATATATATCTGCTTTAAAATGCTCTGCTGGCTCGTTCACATAAGCCTTAAACGGTATAACAGCAAGAGCTTGATTGATGTAGCCAGTTCTTTGATATGATGCTCTAATCTGATTGAAACCATGCTTAATATGGGCTGGTATAATCTTTCGTGCTTCAAGTCTGTCTATTAATGCTATTATCGCTTCTAATCTGTTATCCTTTATTAAAAATGCGCTTGATATAAACTCACTTCCGTTATGTAAACCTAATCTTTTTAAATCTCTTATTATGTCTTTTTTCATTTATACCCCCTCAGATACATATTACCCAAATAAAATACTCATTGTTATAAGTGCGCCAAGCATTGGTATTAGTCCATAGATAGAAGCCGGAGGAATAAAAAATGCCATACCCATCATAATCACACCTGCTATAAATTTTTTACCATCTGTCTTTAATAATTTATGGATAACACCCATTATTATCGGTATTAATCCTGACATTGTTATTACCATGCCTGTAAATATAATAAAAAAAATATTCACCCCCATATCAGTCATGCTAATTTCCTCTATGAGTTTTTCAGGAAGCAATAAAAGTGTTGAAAAGGAAACTGAACTTATAAACAATCCCAATATCACACGAAATAAATCGTTTTCAATGTATTTTTCTTGAACTTCCTTTAAGTATGTTTTTGTTTTTTTTATCATAATAATTCTCCTTTATTTGTGTATAATCAATTAATACTATATTTAAAATGTTAGTCAAATAAATGTATACTTTTATTTTAAATATCAGATGAGCGGATTAGTTAAACCATTTTTTAAGGTATTATTTTTTTAAATATATTGATCCAGAAATCAATTGGGCTAACCATTATACGATTATTACCTACTGCCGTTCTCACGCGGTTATATTTTGAAGGCGAAAATGTGAGTGCCTTTATAATTACTGGGGTGTTTCTTTCTAATTCCTCTTCTTTTGCTTTGTTTTTACTTAACCAAACAACACCAAGATTAACTCTATCGTCAGACCATTTCTGTATTTTCGTAATTAAACCTAACTTATCAGATTTGATTTTGTTTTTACATATTTCATCTGTATATAAACATTCTTCATCATTCAGTTGTATTCTTTTGCTTTCTAAAGAAAGACTAATAAAATCAATGTTGGATTTTTTTATGGCTGAAGCATATTGTTCATCATCAAAATCTAAATCAAGGAAGTATCTATTATTCTTTAATATATTTTCATAGTTATTTTCATTAACAACATCATAAGTTATTTGATTGTCATATCTTCTCTCTGATAAAGTTTCAATAAAAAGAGGTATTAAAAAAATAAGTAAAAACAGAAGAAAAGCTATAACTGTTTTACATCCTACTTCTGTTTCTTCCCCAACCTCTGACTCCATTTTTTTTTGTTGAACGTTAATGCTTAAATCTTTCTTAATGCCTTTGTTTTTAATGTTTTTTTTGTTCTTACTCATAATAATTCTCCTTTATTTGTGTATAATCAATTAATACTATATTTAAAATGTTAGTCAAATAAATATATACTTTTATTTTAAATGTCAGACGAGCGGATTAGTTAAACCATATCTATTTAAAAATAAAAGCCCGGAAGGTTCTTCTTAAATTTGACAATAACAAATTAAAGCGTTATAAAATATAAGTAAGCATGGGTTTCATAGGGTTCCTCATCTTATAAGATGTTCAATTTGATAAGTTATATATTGTAGATTGGTCGTCCGGGTATATAACAACGATTAAAACATGGGGTTTAGGCTCCATGTTTTTTTTGTGTCTACCTATCCCGCCTGTCTGATAACTTAATTATTAAAAATCAATCTATCCGAATAACCAACCCTCAGTTCATTAAATAAGAGTTCATTTTTGTTATAGCATTCTGATAATCCTGAGACACCTAATTGTTGCTTTCTTTCCATACAGTTATCTATATTCCTGTTTATAATAATTAGCTTTGATTTTTGATCTTCTGTTAATGATTTTATTATTGGTATTGGTGTATCATAAAGCATGATATTCATAACATCAGTTTGTAGGTTATATAAACTAATTTCTTCGGTGCTCATTTTGTTTTCGGTGCTTTCAATAAAATATACCAAAACCAATGCCAGTATTAACATTATAAGCACTTCAAGTAGTTCATTATAGGAATCATCATCTTTTTTTGTTTTAACAACTTTATTTTTCATATTAATCTCCTGATAAGGGGTTTCCCCCTTATGCTGCTTGTCTTTCGTTAATAGTTGTCATGAATGCTTTAGCGTGAGCTGAGTAGCCTCTCCAATTGTGGTGTATGTCTGCCCCGGCTTCGATTAGAACGGTCATAACAGCCTCATCACGTCTTATGTAAGCCATTTGAAGAGCTGTAGTGTTGTCTACGTGGGATTTGAAGTTAACTCTTGCTCCAGCCTTTATAAGCAAACTTGCTTTTGATCTGTCTGCTCTGAAAATCGCTGTCATACCAACATTGTTTCTATGATTGACATTAGCCCCTTTGTTTAAAAGAAGATTTGAAGTCATATAATCAGAGAAGAACAACGCTGTATTGCCGTCTTTATCTTTAGCATTTATATTGATGCCAGCATTTATTAAAGCTTCTGCTTTAAGGTAGTCAGCACCAAACAAAGCTGTTTTACCTTCATCGTTTATAAAGTTTAAGTTAATATCAGGATGAGTTATCAATACTCTTTTCACTAAATCAATATCATTGCTGAATAAAAGTTTTTCAATTCTGTTTTCTTTTGTGTTTGTAAATGCTTTTACTTTGTTTAAAATAACACTCATGTTAATCACCTTTTCCTTTTCTATTGTGTATATTAAATAGATAACATATCTAACCCAATTGTAAATAATAAAAGGAATGTATTTTAATAAAACAGGACGGACGGATAACCTATACTACTTTTTTGAAATATTTTCTCAATTAAAGTTGACTTATATATAATAAGTGCTAATTAATATATAAGAGACAAGCAATCTTGTCCTTTATATAAAAGTTTTTATGTTTATGATGCTTCACCTTTCTATGTGTGTGTATATGACTAAAGCCCTCTCACCGGGGCTTTTTTCTTTTCTATTATCCTTCCAGTTAAATTAATAATCATTTAAATATAGAGTGTTTTACTTACACCGCTTATCTGATAGTTAAAATAAAAGTATATATTTATTTGACTATTATTTTAAAAGTGTTATTAATTATATATAACAGAAAAACAAAAGGAGATATGTTATGAATACAAACACTTTAAATACAGTTTACAACTCAATGATAAATACTATGAATATGGTTGAGTTTGATTTAGATAGCGGATTTATTTTGTGCCAGAATGAAGATTATGATTATACTGAAATAGGAAGAACTTATTACAGCAGAAATGGGAATCCAACATTCTATTTGATACATGATAATGAAACTCACTTTTTAATCAAAAAAAATAACACAATTTACAAGAGAGTCAAAAAAGAAAATATTTCAGAGGTTATTCCAGCATTGTTAGAGCTTCTAAAAAAAGATGGTCATCAAATAACAATGAAACACTAACCCTTACAGCCCCTTCGGGGGCTTTTATTGTTTTGGTATATTTATTTTTGATTTTTATTTTAAATATGCTATTAATTGAACTGGTAAATAAATAAAGGTGATTATATGAAAAAAACAAAAACATTATTTGAGCAATTAAAAGATAGAGCTAATCAGCTTTCGGCGGGTGAAGCAATAATAGTGCTTGACGAAATAAATAAAAAAGAAGGGTTTGAAAATGCTGTTATCTTTCTCAACAGTAGAATGAAACATATTAGAAAGGCAATTCTTAAAGACACGTTCACACTACAGGGGTGTAGGAACGTCAATCATAAGCTGGCAAACGAGCTTATCGCTACAGTTCAAAAGGAACAGTTATCAGCCATCATACAGGCCACAACAACCAACAATGAAGCTACCACCAGAAAGCGTATGTAAGACTGAAAGAGAAGAGGACGGGTTTAGTGTTCTCTTCTCTCTGGTTGTTCACTCACTTCATTACCTTGCCAGCTTTCACCAACGCTTTGAGTTCAGTCTCTGATAACAGCGCATTGTGAGTAAGAGCTGAGTATACGTTTCCTACCTTCCAGATCTCCGGCTGTTCAGTAGCTTTAAGCACCACGACAGGCTCACAGTCTTCACCTTTCTCATAAACCCATATAGCGGGGTGGTTAACGCCGTTCTCGTCCTCATACTCCTTTAAATCAGTATCAAAATGCTTGTTCAGTAGAGTGATCAGTTTCATAGTAGTTTCCAGTTTTGTTAGTCAGGTCAAGTTAGTCAGAACAGGATACGTGGTTACGTTGTCACTATCAAGTATATATTAATATATATTAGTATATATTAGGTTAAATCATAGTTATGTGAAAGGT